>JAGGTD010000067.1 GCA_021163925.1 Nitrososphaerota archaeon | reverse complement strand
GTGGGTGGTTCTGGAGGTAGCTACCCCACTCCCGTTGCGGGCTATCTGCTTGACTTACCCGATTATAACACATATGATAGGGACAGGAGCCGGCGGGCGTATAAACGCACCTCTTAAGTACTGGGGTAGTACCGAAAGCAGGTAGATCTACCTTGCAGAGAAACACGAAAATGAGGAGATATGGAGGTGAGGTTGAATGCCAGTTCGGGTAACTCCTGAGGAATACGCGCAGCTTTGGGCCAACCGGCTGGGTGCTGCGACTGACAGGATCCGTGCCGGTGTGGAAAGGGTGCGTGAAGCACCGGGGGAGAAGGCCGCTGCGGCTGCCGATCGCTTTAGGGCCCGGATCCTTGAGGCGATCGACTCCGGGCGGTGGCAGTCTGAGGTGGCTCGAGTTTCGCTTGATGAGTGGAAGAATGCGATGCTGGAGAAGGGGGTGCCTCGGATAGCTGCTGGGGCTAACGCTGCACGTCCTGAGATGCAGGAGTTCGCCACTGCCCTTTTCCGCCACATCGAGGAGGGCCAGCGTCGGATTGCGGACATGCCCAAGGTCACCCTTGATGACAGTATTAACAGGATGACTGCATTCATTCGCCACATGGCCGAGTTCCACTGGGTGCGTGGACGGTGAAGGCGAGCGGTAGGAGGGAGGTGAGATAAATGCCTTACAAGCAGCTGAGGTACCTACTGGATGCGGAGGTACAAGCCTCCGATGACGCGACGAAAATCGTGAAGCTCCCCCTGTCTAACGTCCTGCACACCCTGTGGGTCAAGGTTGCGTGCACTACGGGTTCCACCAACTGTAAGGACCAAGACATCGACAACGTAGTGGATAAGATCGAAGTGATCGGCAACGGTTCCGAGGTCCTGTTCTCCATGACCCCGCAGGAAATCCGCAGGTGGGCCCTTTTGGACTACAAGAACCCTATCGCAGAGTACGTTGACGAGCGGCCTGGGAAGGTGATGCATGCCGTTTACCCCATCCTGTTTGGACGGTATGAGGATGACCCAAACTATTGGCTTCCTTGTGATCGCTTTACTGACCTTGAGCTCAGGATAAAGTACTCTCCTACCATCGCTAACACGGCTTGGGCTTCCGGGACCGTCACCATTACTGTAATGGCCCTTATGACGATGGGTGGTCCTCCTGGGGAGTATCGTGGCACGCTGCGTAAAACTACGATTTACGACTTCACTACGGCGGCCAGCGGTGACGAGGTGATCAACCTACCTCGGAGGCTCCTGTGGCGGCGGCTCATGGTCTACTGTTACGAGGCAGGGATTGCCGAGGGGACTGATATTAGCAGGGTCAAGCTTTCCCTCAACAACGATGAGCTGATTCCCCTTAACATCAAATGGCTTGACTTGCAGGAGTGGAACCAGAAACTGTGGGACGTTCACAACTATCGTTCCATGATCATTCATCGGGCTAACGATGACGTTGTTCACACCAAGGTGTCCCGTATCCAGGCTGCGATTGTAAAGTCCATCGAGTCTGCGGACATCACGAACGATGAGCTTTACTACCTCCACGCCGACGCTTTTGCAGGAGACGCAGTGACTTTGGAGTCCCTCAAGGCCGATCTGACCGCGGGGTCTGAGGACCTCACCGCTAACACCAGCAACATCGCAGGGATGTTGTACGTAGTTGGTATTGGGATTCCGCATGCGGTTGTGATACCGTTTGAGGGCTGGTTTAACGAGGGCTACTTTGACCCTACCCGCTATGACTTGGTACAGCTAGTGTTAACCCAAGGTGGAGCTGGAGGGGACGCAAAGGTCTCCCTGGAGGAGATCTTGCGCATCGGATAGGCATGAGGCGTGAGAGCCCGCGGGTTGGGGCTAGGGGAGTAGGTGGCCACCGAGCTCTCCTAGCCCCTTTGATCTGAGGAGGCTGAGGTGGTAAGGGCAGAGTGGGTGACGCAGAGCAAGAGGGTGATTGAGGGAAAGGGCAAGATAGTAGGGATCGTGCTCACGTCGACTGCGGATGGTCCGGCAGACGCTACGCTTTACAACGGACGTGATGACGTAGCACCGGTGCTATTTACCATCCGTACAACTGCAAACCGTAGCTTGCAGATAGGATTCGACGGTGGTGTGCCTGTACACGGTGGACTATACATCAAGCTTGGGAGCAACGTGGAAGGGGTCCTTGTGCTTTGGGAGTCTATGGACTAGAGATGGGGGAGATCTTAGCAACCCATGAGGTGGAGTTTAACATCCCTGTTGGGGTGACGAGGGAAGCTCCCCTACGGAGGGAAGTTACGCTTCCCCGAGGGATCATTGAGGAGCTCGACGTGATCTTCCCTCCCGGCCCGGTGGGGCTGGTGGGGGTGCGTGTGTTCAGGGGGCTGCACCAAGTGGTTCCGGCCCGGTACGCTGACTGGCTGGTGGGTGAGGACATCACCTTCACTCACCGTACCCCCGTGGAGCTCCTCTCCGAACCTTATGTGTTGACCTTGGAAGGTTACAATGAAGATGAGGTTTACGACCATACGGTCATCTTCCGGTTTACCGTACGCTCCCCGGAACCTGATACGGAAGAGCAGATACTGGCGGAACTGCAGAAGATACCGGTGGAAGACCTTCGTAAGCTCTCGGAAGAGCTGGTGCACTTACCGGAAAGGCTCGAGGAGATGGCGGTCTTGCTGAGGGAGCAAGTGGCAGGGCCGCTTGGGAGGCTGGTGGAGCTCCTTGAGCGGCAAGAGCGGAAGAAGGTGAGGGAGCTGTCCTTGAGTGAGCTTGCTAAAATCTAGCGATGCCAAGGGGATGGAAGGACTGGGTACGCGGGATCGCCATTTGGGGGATTGGTCCGAACGATGAGCTGACTCGGATTCGGACTGACGAGAGGGGGTATTTGCAGGTGCTTCAGGTTCCACACCATTACACTCATGAGGATGGTGGTTCTGACGAGATCAACGTTCAGGGACTCTCTGGGGTTCTAGCTGATCTTCAGCGGGGGAAGTTTTCGTTTGTGGGAAACTATGCTGACTTTCCTGCACCAGGTGAACCCGAACGCCTTGCCTTTGCAGTTGACAGGCTTACGGTCTACCGGGACACGGGGACGGAATGGCAAAAGGTGGCAACTGCACACTGGGACTATTTGGAGGGAGCTCCTAGCGATTTCTTCCCTGCTCCACACGCAGCTACACATGAGGAAGGAGGTTCGGACGCTATCAACCCTGCAAACATAGGTGCCAACTGGGATAAGCTGGTAAACGTGCCTTCCACCTTCCCTCCCTCTGCCCATGCGTCAAGCCACAGGCCCGGAGGCAGTGACGCGCTTCCCACGGCGATTCCAAGCCCGATAACGGAGGGGGCGACTGGTGGCGAGGGGAGTTCTACGGCCCTTGCTCGGGCGGACCATGTGCATGAGACACCTGGTGAGTGGACTCCTAAAGTGCATGGGAACGAAGCCCATAATCCGGACTTCTTGGCAGTGGACGGAAGCAACAAAATGGAGGGAGCTTTAAGCGGGAACAACACATATCCTGTGTTACAGAATTTTTCCCTTCTCCTATCGGAGGGTAGCGGGATAGTTCGTTTAAACACGCCGTATCTCTTTAACGACATCGCATTCAATCTTGAACGGGGAGGCAGTGTTTCGTTTTCGCCTTCTCCGACTTATGGGGAAGCATCATATTTGTTTGATGGGACTGGGAGCTACGTAGAGTGGATCAATCCCTCCGGGACAATCACGATAGAGATTGACTGGTGCATAACTGGTTATTGGGTGCTGAACGGAACAATCACCATGGAAGAGGAATTCCGTGCGAAACACGTCAAAGTGGAGCTGTGGGATGATACTGCAGGACAGTGGGTGACGGTCAAGGAGGTAACAGACTGGCCCTATGCTCTTGTTGCGTGGACTTTCCGCCCTCAAGGGCACGCTGTCACCAAAATGCGCATTACATTTTCCGATTTCAGCGATCCGGTGCATTTCAGGGTGGGTGACATTGCAGTAACCAAACTCCAAGGCCTTCTCTCGGCTTCATATCTTCTGTCTAGGGGCGGCGGTGACATGTACGGCGACATCGACATGCACGGGAACGACATTGTAAACCCTGGCCTTGTGGACGGGGTGGATGTGTCAAACCATGCGGCGAGGCATCATGAAGGAGGAGCGGATCAGATAGACTTCTTACAGCTTAAAAATCACAACCATGCGGCGAGGCATCAGGTAGGCGGGGCTGACGAGGTAAGACCTGGAAAGTACGCAAATACAGTGATCTTTAGTTCTTCCAGCACAACTCCGACCGGTTGGACAACCTTGTCCACCGGTGTTGGAACAAGGGCATTTGTAGTACTCAGAATTTACAACACTTCTGGTGCGAATAGAACATTCTACCTCATGCCTGGAGACGATTCGGTCCATCCTCAGAGCGATGTGAATTACAGTGCTGCACTGAGCTCCGTGCGTGTTAACAATGCGAATATGGCGTATACTGCTATGATTACAGATGCGTCAGGCAGGATTAAATGGTATTGTGATCAGGCTGTTACTGGAATTGAGGTTAAGCTAATGGGATATATCAAGCTCATTTAAAGGAGGTGAAACGAGATGAGCGTGATCAAGGAGAAGCTCATGTCCCGCAAGTTCTGGGCCGTGATGGTAGCTACCGTATGGTGGCTGGTGTGCGGCACCTTGCAGGGGACATGGCAGGAGCTCGGGTGGAAGATCGTGGCCTTGATCCTCGGTTACCTTGTGGCCGAGGGCGGGGCGGACCTGGTGAAGTTCTTCAGGTCGAACGGACAGGGAGAGTAAATGGAAGGCTGGGTTACTGCAGTCATAACGTCCATAGCAACGTTCCTCGTGTGGCTTGGGATCTTCCTCTTCCGCGTGGGGAAGCTGGAAGGGAAGATAGATGAGCTCTCCGAAAGAGTAAGCAGGATAGAATATAGAGTGAACAACGTGAGGAGGTGAAGGATGAACTGGAAGAAGGTAGCAGCAGTGCTTGCAGGGGTAGGGCTCCTTTGTGGAGTGGCGGTGGCGCAACCCTACATTATGGGGAGCGTCAGTAAGTTCCATGAGCAGACTCCCTCGGTCACCATCTCCACCACGTTTGGGGTGGAGAGCACCTTCCTATGTAAGCCCCTCCTACTCAACTTACACTTCACGACTGACGTAGACGTAGAGGAGAACACCTATGACTTCTCCTGGACCGCAGGGGGTTGGCTCGGATGGAGCAACGATCAGGGCTACTTTAGAGTCGGGATGGACTATGGGCCGGATAGCGGCCTCTCGGTGACGATCTCCTTCCGGTTTGAGTTCGGCCTTGGGTTCATACCTCAGACTGAAGTCCTTCCGAGCCTGTCCTTGGAGTGAGGAGGTGGCAAGGGTGCCGATCGAGTACGAACTCCCTGAAGAGCAGAAGAAGGATGTGAGGGAAGCCTACAGGAACTTGCAGCTGGCGAAGGACATCCTCGCTAAACTCCGCACTGCCGGGGCTCCCAACCCCGAGGCGGAGGTGAGGATCCGGGAGCTGGAGGAGAAGCTCACTCGGTTTGCCGCAGCGTTCAAGGTGGACCTCACTGAGGAGGAGTGATGGCGGAAACAAAGAAGCCCCTCATCTGTAAGGATGAGCATCTGAGGGAGTCCCTAGCGAAGTCAGCGCTTGAACTAGCGAGCGCACTGGAGCGTCAGCTCAAGGAGCAAGGGAAACAGGGGCTGCCGGTTGAGGAGGGGCTGAATGCAGCAAAGAAAGCAAAGAGGTATATAAGGCAGGTATTGAGGAGGTAGGCAGGGCGACATGGCACAGGATATAGCCCTAGCTGTAGGGCAGATGCTTCTACAGTCACTGATGAACGCTGTCACTAATACAATTTCTCAATTTCTCACAAATGCTATCACTACAGGGTTGCACTCAATAGCTGACGCACTTGGAGATCTAGGTACGGGCTTAAGCTGGGTTGAGGACGCAGTACATACCTTTGCGGATAACCTATCCGCTGAGCTCACCTCTGCGGTTTCATCCCTTACAAACAACGTCAACATGTATGCCCAGTCCACCTTAGGGGTGATCAATGCTCAGCAGCGCTTGCACGAACAGCTGGTAAACGTGCAGGAAGCGACGCTTGACTACCTGTTCCAGAAACAGAGGCAGGAGGAAGAGCACAGAAGAGAGGTAGGGGCGGCTGTAACAGCTTTGCTTTTGGAGTATACCAGCCGCAGAGCAGGAACCTTGCAACAGTTTGTACAGGACTACCGCGAAAAAGTTCTGCACCTACCTGCAGAGGAACTTGGAACGCTGGAAGGCTATACAGATGAGGTTATGGATATACTTACAGACTACGTTATGAACGACCTCGAGTTTGTGGAGTCCCTTGCACCTGAACAATTGGCAGCAGCTGAGTCCACGGTGCGTGCAATCGTAGAGCGCAACGACAGGTGGTTCCGAGAATGGTTCTTAGAAGTAGTGGTCAAACCTATCACTACCAGCAACGCTATGTTTCAGGCAATGAAGAATGTGTTTGAGATAGACCCTGATACGTTTAAAGAGCAGCTCAAGCTGTTTGAAAGTGTTACAACCGAATACTATGAGGAGAAAGCACACGAGCTTGCTCGCAAGGTAGGGGAAGAGGGAGGTTAGTGTGCCTGGGATCCCTCTACAATGGTTGATTGGACTTGGACTGTATGGCGCTAACGTTGCCGGGAACCTGGGTTTGCTCCCCACTAAGCCCCTGGCTGACTACGGCAGCGCGTTTTGGAATTCCCTCCTCAAGTCCTCCAGGCTCCCGGTGGACGTAGTAATCAGGCTCCGTCTTTTGGGCAGGATAAGCGACGAGGAATACAAAAGGCTCCTTGCCTATGAGGGGTTTAACGCCGACAGGGCGGAAAAGCTCCTGGAGTCGGCCAGAAACTACCTCACTGCAGGGGAGATCGTAGCGGCCTACTACAGGGAAAAGGGGCCTGGTAAACCCTCTGAGGAGGACCTGAACAAGATTGCCCAGGAGCTTGAGGCACGTGGCTTTGCCCCAGAGGACGCCAAGCGGTATGCGCTCCTTGCCCATCCCTACCCTTCTCCTACAGATGTTATCCAGTGGGCAGTGAGGGAAGCCTTTTCCCCTACAGTTGTAGAGCGCTGGCACATGGATGAAGCCTACCCTGAGGAACTCAATCAGTGGGGGCAGGCCGTAGGTTGGACCCCGGAAATCCTCAAGTACTTCTGGCGAGCTCACTGGAGATGGCCTTCCCCCACTCAAGCCCAGGAGTTCGTCTGGAGGACAAACGTCAAGTTCTGGGAAGGGCCCAAGTTCAGTGAGGATGACTATAAAGAGATGCTCAGGCTTGCAGACTATGTCCCCGGCACCATCCCATACTACATGGCCACCCTATACCGCCCCTTCACCCGAGTTGACGTGCGGAGGATGCGCCAACTGGGCGTGCTTGAGCATGAGGACCTGATTGATGCTTACAAGGAGCTCGGTTTTGACCAATGGCACGCGGAGAAGATGGCGGAATTTACCGAAAAATACAACGCCAAGGTAGCGGAGGACCCTGACCGCGACCTCACACGAGCGGTGGTGGAGAAGGCCTACCGGACCGGAGTCATCGACGCAAGCCAGTTTGAGGAGTTCCTGAAGGCGATGGGCTACTCTGAAGAGGACGCACGGTTTTTGAGGCAGGTAAACGATCAGGACATGGCCCTTGACCGTGTCTACGACTGGATAAGCCTGCTCAGGTCGCAGGTGTCGGCAGGGTTGATCAGCATTGACGAGGCACGGAGGAAGCTCACCGATTTGGGTCTGCAGCCTGTGTGGGTTGAGCACTACATACAGCTGTTCAGTGCATACAAAGAGCAGCCCACGAAGCTGCCGAGCAAAACAGACGTGAAGAAGTGGGTCAGTTATGAGATAATCAGTCCTGAGGAAGCAAAGGACTACCTGAGGCGATTGGGCTACTCCGAGACTGAAATCCAGCACTACATGGAAGAGTGGGGCATAGCTAAGACGAGACCGGGAGAGGTAAGGAAAGCAGCGGCAGAAGCAGGAGAGGAGGAGGTGGAGTAATGCCTGCAACCCCTCAACTGCAAAGGGTGCAAAGCATAAAGGAGATCGTGGAGTCATATAAGCGGCTCCGTAAAGTCACCACCCGTGCGGAGGAGCTCGCCGAGGAGCTCGCCGAAGAGAGGGAAAGGGAAAGGGAAGAAGAATAGGCAAGTTAAAGTGCGGAAAGTGTGACCGAGACGCCATTTGCCTCGCCGTTTGGCGGGTGGGGAAGGACGATTATGAGTGCATTCCCGTCTGTCGGTTCCATAGGGTTAGATACTTTTACGTGAACAGGAAGCTACAGGAGAAAGGTTACAAACCTAAGTTCGTGTTTGCCCCTTTGCCACCTGAGCCAGAGGAAGGCAGCCAGAACTCGTAAGGCTCCACCCAGCCGGAGGGGGTGACTATCCCTTTGTCATACTCCCCCTGTCGGGACCGCACCTTTGCCTCCTGCCACAGTGCCTCAACGTCCCCTGAGCGCAGCCGGGACCTGAACCGTCTGAAGGACGTGAAGGAGTACACTCCCTCGCTTAGTTCCTTACTTTCCAAAGGCACGCCCTTGAGCACCCGCTTTGCCCCAAACTCATAATCCTTCGCCCCATAGACCCGCATGGTATTCTCCACTCCCTCCACCTCAAGAGACCCAATCCCCTCTTTCTCAAGCTCCTCCCTGAGACGCTCGTACCCTTCCTGGTCCACAAACACCGAGTCGGTATCACAGTAGAACACATGTCCCTTCCCAGCCTTACGGATGAGCTCCCATAGTCTCATGCGGGCGTAAGAGGTTACAGTTGCGCAGATGGGGAAAAACGTCCACCAGGCAGGCTCCTCACCGATCTTCACCCAGGTCTTTCCGCCAAAGGTCATTTGCAAGGACGTCTTTCCGGTCGCCGTTGATACTACCTCTTCTACCCCAAATATGTTCCTGTAAGGACAGTCTACCACCTTGTAGACTGGGTTCATCTGTCCGAACTTACCGTAGAGGGAATTCAGGTACAGCTTCGTGCTCTTGTCCCAAAACTTATCCCCCGCAACTTTCGCCTTTTCGCGTTCCTGACAAAAGTACTCGGCATACGGAGTAAACGGCCTCCCCTTTTCGTAGACCAGGAGGAAGTACACCTCCTTCACCCAGCCCCTTTCCCAGACGTAGCGGAACTCAGGGTCAGGGATCGTCACATCAAACTCACCAACAGGAAAGATGACCTTCTCTGCCCGATAGGGGAGGCAAGGCTCAGGGATCTTCACCCGCATCCGCCCAATCACCATCTTTCCCCGAAGGATACGATCCACCTCATTTCCTTTAGGGCGGTCAACCTTGCCCAGAAACCTTGTCGGCAGTTCCTTATCCCTCAAGATCCAGGCGTACATCCCGTGCACGTCAAGGTACCACACTGGGCTTTTGGGCACCTCTCCGATGTAAAATGCCTCGGAGCGACCCCCAAAGTAACTTTCTCGCTCGATCTCCTGGAGCTCCCGGAAATGGTGAATCACAATATCCCCCCGACAGAACTTGTGACGGTAAGTAGTTAACGCTTGTGATGGCATGGTAAGACACAGTGAACCTAGATCATACTCCACCAGGTACTCCATAAACCTTTCAACCGTAAGCTTTAGCACCTCCACATCCCGCTTGCAGTACTCCTCCCAAACGGAGTCAGGTTCTGCAGGGTCGGGCATCTTAAGCTTGGGAATTCCCACCCTCTCGCCTAACCGCTCTACCGATGCTCGAAATAAAGACAGGGTATCCACTAATTTGAGCCTACGGGACCCCTTACGGAGGGTCACTATCCAGGTAGTCCAGGAGATGGCCCAGAACTCCACCTGCCAGCCTAGGGAGGCAAGAGAGGACAGACACTTGCTGGCCGCGGCGTCAAAGTCCATGTTGTGGGCACACACCCAAACCGTGCGCCTTTGAGGTACTAAGGAATCAACCCACTGCCACAGGTCAAAAGGGCACTTAAAGGCTCTCCACTCAGCACTTCCTGCCGGAGTTCCCTCTACGTAGTCTTGCCTGCAGGCCACTGCCAAGCGGAACCTATGCTCCTGCTCTTCCAGCTTAGGGTCAAAGTAAGTCTCCGTGTCGAAGTACACAATACGGAAAGGGTATCTCACCCGATGGTTCGGGGGAAGTACCAAAAGTTTACACTTACTAGGATGACATCGCATAGCTTACCAGTATGGATTGTAAAAACCGTACATGGGCATGACCCTTTCTACTTCCCACTCCTCTGACTCCGGCCTTGTTCCCTCAGGGGACTTCACCGATCGAATAGCTGCTTCCTCAATCTCTGCCCGAGTCTTGGTCAGTGCTGTATCAGGCACCTCCACACCTGCCTCCATGTGAGTGTGGCGCACCCAAGGGAAACGTACCTTCCTCTCTCCAGTTATCTTGTTCACAAGATCTACTCTGACCCTCGTTATATACCGAGCCCCTAATGCACTAGGGTTCGTCAAATACCATCTCATTGAGGGAATCGCAGAGCGCCTGATATACTTCATCGGGCTCCCTCGTTCAATAACCTCCTTCCAGTACCGGATGTCCCTATACATGTCCGCAGTTCGGTAGGTAAAACCTTCCCTTCTAAGCGTCTCAATGATCTGAAACGGTTCCAACCCCGCTCGAGCCCCTTGCTCAATGAAGGTTTGAGCCAACCTACGAATGTTCCCGGTTACCCACTCAGGCAGAATACCCATAGCTCACAAGATAGAAAGAAGGGGGGAAGGAACGCACCAAGACCGTTCAAGGAGAGGGACTCACCTCCTTTCCGCATCTTTCTCCCTTCCCCCCTCATTGGCCTACTGATCCAGTGACTGTTTGAACTTGCGTATGAGGTCTTGCCACATGAGCCCTGCTGCAGCAACCTTTGTCAAATCCTCTGCTATATCTGGTCTTTTCCCTTCCAAGATCATGGTGTGAGCACGTTCCAGGTGATGCAGGGCCCAGTCGATGTTATTCACTGCTTTGTCCAACTCTCGCTTGAGCAGGACCCTGTAAGACGTTTTCTTCTTCTTACTCATCGCTAGAACGGAGCTTTGTCAGGATGGAACGCACCTACCATGCGACAAAAGCCAGCCTCGTTCTTTGCCAATATCAGGCCAACTTTCTTACCAACAACCTCGTCAAGGTCTATCTCGTCTCCCTCATTCAGCTTGTACCCCATCGCCATCAGGATCTTTCCAAGGTTAGACCGCTCGTTCACCTTTGCGGAGACCCAGAGCCCAAATGAACCTTTGCCGTCACTGAACCAGAGCCGGAGCCTAGGACCCCATTCCGTGCCCTCTGCCTCCTCATATCCTGTAAACTGTGCAACCACCGCTCCTTCCGGGGCATAGAGGTCACCCGCTCTTGTTACCTTCAGCTTCACCTTGTGTCACCTCCTCCAAGGTTCTGTTCAGCTCACTCAAGCTCCGAGCAAGCTCCTGCAGCACCGTAAGTGCATAGCCGACTCCTAAAAGCAATTGATGCAGCTCCCACAGCGCCTTCTTCTGCTCATCAAGAGCCCTTCTCAGTTCCTTCACCGTAGTCCTCCTCCTCTATC
>JAGGTD010000035.1 GCA_021163925.1 Nitrososphaerota archaeon | reverse complement strand
CTTAAATTTGAGAGCAGTTAAGCTGATTCTCGGGACGTGGTGATGGCATACCAAATTCTCTAGCCCTTAAGCATTTTCTCCCCCTCCTAAAGGTGGATACTTATAGGGTTGACCATGGGGTGATATGGGATGGCGTCGGCGGGTAGATATGATCCTCTAAGGGTTGAGGAGGAGGTTCAGAGATTCTGGGCCGAGAATAGGATAATTGAGAAGGTCTTCAAGCTGAATGAGGGAGCCCCGATCTTCGCATTCCTCGAAGGCCCGCCGACCGCGAACGGATACATGCACGTGGGCCATGCTCGTGGGAGGGTCTACAAGGATATAGTCTTGAGATTTCAGGGGATGAATGGATTATATGTTTGGAGGAGGGGTGGATGGGATTGTCTCGGGCTGCCGACCGAGCTTGAGGTCGAGAAGAGGCTTGGATTCAAGTCTAAGAAGGATGTCGAGAAGTTTGGGCTCGATAGATTCGTCGAGGAGGCTCAGAAGCTCGTAGACCACTATATCGACCATTGGCGAAAGGCGTCGGAGAGGCTGGCGGTCTGGCTCGACTACGACAACGCATACGAGACTAGGAAGGAATACTACATCGAGCATGTCTGGTGGCTGATTAAGAAGGCGTATGAGAAGGGCGATCTAGTCGAGAGCTATAAGGTTGTTCCAGTCTGCCCAAGCTGCGAAACCCCTCTAAGCAGCCATGAGGTCGCGCAGGGATATAGGGAGGTTGAGGATCCATCGATTCACGTGAAGTTTCCGATAGAGGGGTCGGATAACCTCTACATAGTGATCTGGACGACCACCCCATGGACTCTCGTCGCAAATGAGGCTGTCGCCGTGAACCCGTATGAGGAGTATGTTAGGGTTAGGGTTGATGGCGGGGAGGAGTGGATCCTCGCGAGCAAGCTAATGGTTCACGTCCTAGCCGCCCTAAACGTCTCAAGATACGAGGTCGTTGACAGGTTTAAGGGATCATCTATAGTCGGCTTGAAATACATTCATCCATTGATCGAGAAGGTTCCAGCCCACAGCTCCCATAAGCCTCCAGCTCACACGGTCATCCCAGCGGAGTTCGTGACGATGGAGGAGGGGACTGGATGCGTCCATATAGCCCCAGCCCATGGCCCAGAAGACTTCGATGTCGGTAAGAAGCTAGGTCTACCGATCTTCAATCCAGTTGGATCGAATGGAGTCTTCACGGAGGATGGCGGGGAGTTCTCTGGAAAAGATTTCAGGGAGGTTTCTAGGCTCGTGATGGACTATCTGAAGGAGAAGGGATTATTGTTGAAGGAGGATAAGATAAGGCACATGTATCCCCATTGCTGGAGATGCGGATCGCCCCTAATCTACCTCGCGAGCAGGCAGTGGTTCCTGAAGGTCGATAGGATCAAGCCCTTGATGATCGAGGGGAATAAGAGGGTTAAGTGGAGGCCGCCGTGGGCCGGTGAATACAGGTTTGGAGACTGGCTTGAGAACGCGGAGGACTGGTGTATAACTAGGACGAAGATCTGGGGGACGCCTCTACCCATCTGGAGATGTGAGAGATGTGGTGAGATTAAGGTCGTGGGAAGCAGGGAGGAGCTTGAGTCGGCTGAGGTGAAGCCAAAGGATCTAAAGCTTCTCAGGCCATGGATAGATCAAGTGATCTTCAAGTGTCCGAGATGCGGTGGGTCGATGAGGAGGGAGAAATTCGTCCTAGACACTTGGCTCGACTCTGGAATGGCTCACACGGCAAGCATAGATGGCCTTAGGAATAGGGAGCTGTTCAAGAAACTCTTCCCATACGACTTCATAACCGAGGCGATAGACCAGACCCGAGGCTGGTTCTACACCCTCCTCTTCACCTCAACCCTACTCTACGGTCAACCACCATACAGGACTGTTCTAAATCAGGGCCATGTCATGGACGCTGAGGGGAAGAAGATGAGCAAGAGCAAGGGGAACGTGATCTGGGCCATGGATATGATGAGGAAGTATGGGGCTGACCCGCTCAGACTATACCTCTCGATCAAGGCCGCTCCATGGGAGAACATGAACTTCGTCGAGTCCGAGGTCGAGCAGGTGATCCAAGACCTAAACATACTCTGGAACGTCTTCTCCTTCGCCGAAACCTACTTCAAGCTCGACAGATTCGACCCCGAGAGGATTACCGTGGAATCTATCTGGAGGCATCTCAGACCCGAGGATAGGTGGATAATCTCGAAGGTAAATAGCTTGACGAGGTTTGTGACGAGCTCGCTCAAATCCCTGAACATACACTCGGCTGTGAGGGCCTTGAGATCATTCATAGTGGATGACCTGAGCAGGCTATATGTTAGGGCGGTTAGGAGGAGGGTTTGGATAGAGGAGGAGACTTGGGATAAGCTCGCGGTCTATGCAACCCTATACTATGTCTTGAAGAGGCTCACCCTACTCTCAGCCCCAATAATCCCATACCTCGCCGAGAAGCTCTACCAAGACCTGAGGCTTAAAGATGATCCTGAGAGCGTCCACCTAGCTAGATGGCCGAGGGTCGACGAGAAATTCATCGACGAGGAGCTTGAGGATGAGATGGAGATAGCGAGGTGCACGATCTCCGAAACCCTCCACCTAAGGCAGAGGCATGGCAGGAAGCTTAGATGGCCCGTTAAATCGATCATCCTCTCGCCGCTAAGCCCCAGATCCAAGAAGGCGCTAGAGTCTCTGAGAGACTTCATCAAGTCTCAGGTGAACGCCCTAGAGTTGAGGATATTGGATGTTGGGGAGAGGCCCGAGGGAATGAGCTTGGTCGTTAAACCCGTCTATGAGAGGCTTGGCCCAAAGCTTGGAAGAGATTTGGCCGAGGTCGTTGAGCGATTAAAGCAAGTCGATGGAGAGGTTGTTCGAAGAGAGTTATCCTCTAGTGGATCATTCAAGCTCATGCTGGGCGGTGGGAGGGTAGTTGAGCTCGTCGAGGGAGATGTGGCCTTCGAGGAGAGGCTTCCAGAGAACTTGGCGGGAGAGAAGGGGAGGTTCGCGGAGATCTACTTAGACCTGACCGAGACCAAGGAGATAGTCGCCCAGTCGCTCGCAAAGGAGGTTATCAGGAGGATTCAGATAATGAGGAAGGAGATGGACTTAATGGTCTCAGACTACATAGACTCGGAGATCATGCTCGAAGATGAGGAGAAGGCAAAGCTACTTGAAACGATGAGGGAGTTCATCAAGGAGGAGACGAGATCCAAGGAGCTGAAGATAGTTGTTGGGAGAGGCGAGGCAAAGGGATATGCCAAGGATTGGATGATAGAGGGTGAGCCGGTGAAGATAGTCTTGAGGAAGGCATGAAGAGTTGTCTCTAGAATACTATGTCAAAAACATCTTCGGGAAACTCGACGAAGACCACTTCAAGGTGCTTAGGGCGATAGAGATGAATCTCCAGGCCAGGGAGGTGGTTCCAGTGGAGATCATCGGCAGAATCACCGGATTCGGGTGGAGGGTTGAGAAACTTTTGAAGAAGCTACATGAATATAGGCTCATCTGGGCTCCGAGAGGTGTGGCGAGGGGCTACGCACTAAACTACTATGGAATGGATCTACTCGCCTTGAAAGCGCTTGTCGATAAGAACGTGATCGAGAGCTTCGGAAAGCCGATTGGGGTTGGTAAGGAGGCGGATGTCTACGACGCCCTCTCGCCGAGTGGTGTGAGATTGGCCGTGAAGTTCTTTAGGATAGGGAGGACGAGCTTTAGAGGATATGAGAAGCATCGGACAGCCTTAATGACCGCCCACACCTACATGCTAGCATCGATGAAAGCCGCCGCCAGAGAGTATAAAGCTTTAAGAATCCTCCATCCAAGGGGTGTCGCCGTCCCAAAGCCCGTTGCGAGGAATAGGCATGTGGTAGTGACCGAGATATTCTATGGGATAGAGATATCATCGGCCCCATATATCGAGAACCCCGTCGAAGTGTTATGCGAGATAATCAGGAATCTGAAGCTGGCTTATGAGGCGGGAGTTGTTCACAGCGATCTAAGCGTATATAACATCTTGATTACCCCTGAACAGAAGATCCTGATAATAGATTGGCCTCAATGGGTCGATCCAAAGCATCCGATGGCCCAAAGATACATGGTTAGAGATATGAGGAATCTTTTGAGATTCTTTAGGAGGAAGTGGAATGTCTTAGAATTACCCATGGAATGTCTTAGGCTTATTAAGGATCTATGTGGAGAAACATTTAATACCTTAATGGGTGAATCTAGATCGAAAGGGATGAGTGGATGACCCCGTTAATGCTCGTAGGCGTGATCATAAGCGTTATAGGAGTATCAATCGCCTTAGGGATCACCTTCTACTATCTCACCCTACCGCTTGAAGCGCCCCTCAGAAAATTTCTCGACTCAACCCTGATGGGGATGCCATATCTGCTATACTTCGTTATAATTGGTGGAATTTTGAGCGGGATAGGTCTCATAATATATGTGAGAGCAGCTAGGAGTGGAGTGACCGTAACTCATCGAAGGCATAGACCTATGGCCTTAGGCAGACCAATAGTTAGAAGACCTGTAACAGCTCCCCCAGCTCAGGTGCAGAGACCCGCGGAGGCTGCTACAAGCCCAGATATAGTTGAGGAGATAGAGAAGGAGATCGAAGAGATAGTTAAGTCATCTTCAGAGGTGTCTGAAGCAGTTGAGGAGAAGCCCACGGCCGAGACGGTTGAAGAGAAAGAGCAACCACTGATAAAGGTGGTTTCGAGGGCGAATGACATGGTCTGCCCCCATTGCGGAAGCCTCAACCCAATAGGTTCTAAGAAGTGCTCCAGCTGTGGGAAGAAGCTCTATGAGCCTGAAGATCCCAGCAAGTCTTGTCCAGTGTGCGGCGCTCCTCTGAGGTTGTCGAAGAGGATCTCGGAGAAACTGTTTGTATGCGGGATATGCTTCTCAGAACTCGAGATCGCTCCAGAGCTTCAGAAAAGCTTAAAATTACGATAGACTTCTTCATGGTGAACGAAGTTGACCCCTTCTCAATCAACCTCCTTGAACATGGGTAAAAAACCTCTCATGATGGTCACCAGATATATCAACCGAGTGATCAAGGTTAGGCTGAAGAACGACCTAGTCTATGAAGGAGTTATGGTGGACTGCGATGGATACATGAACCTCGTGATCGAGAAGGCGGTCGAATACGAGGGCGAGGGGAGGAAGGCAACCTATCCGAGGATCCTGATAAGAGGGAACAACATCATGTATATCCAGCTCCTGCCCATGCTGGGCGAGTAGCTAACTCACTTCACAACCGGTGCATGGTGAAGTTTTCCTTAAATATCGTCTAGTCAAATCCAGATAAGGGTTCTAACGCGATGAAGCCGAGTATAGTTGTAGAGAGAATAGATAGAACTCCGGTTAAGGATCAGCACACAGAGCTCGTTGAGAGAAAGGGTTTAGGACACCCAGACTACATAATAGACTCGGCATGCGAATGCGCGAGCAGAGCCCTCTCAAGATACTATCTCGAACACTATGGCAAGATCCTACACCACAACCTCGATAAGGGTTTGCTCGTTGGAGGGGAGTCGAAGGTCTGGCTCGGCGGAGGGGTCGTTGAGACACCTATCTACATCCTAGTCGCTGGGAGGGCGACTACAAAGATATCCCGTGAAGATGGGTTTGAGGAAATCCCCTACAAGGAGCTTATCGAGGAGGAGGTCAAGGGATTCATCAGGGAGAATTTCAGATTCCTCGACCCCGAGAAGCACGTCGTCATAGATATGAAGATTAGGAGCGGGAGCGCAGATCTCAAAAAGGTCGTTGAGAGTGAGGCAAGCGTCCCAAGAGCAAATGACACCTCATATGGAGTAGGCTATGCCCCACTAACCCCACTTGAGAGGCTCGTATACGAGGTTGAGAGGGGGATAAACTCTATCAGATTCAAGAGTAGGGTTCCTGAGAGCGGAGAAGACTGTAAGGTTATGGGGTTAAGGCTTGGAAGGAGGTATATCGTGACCGTGGCGGATAGCATAGTAGCCCCACTCACCCCAGACCTAGACCACTACCTCTCAGTCAAGGAGGAGATCAAGGAAGAGGTTTTGAGGATCGCCGACCAAGTTCTAGGAGGCGAACATGAGGGGATCGAGGTCTACGTTAACGCAGCCGATAGACCTGAGGAGGGAATAATCTATCTAACGGTCACGGGAACATCTGCTGAGAGCGGAGATGACGGAAACACTGGCAGGGGGAATAGGGTTAATGGATTGATAACCCCGAATAGGCAGATGTCTCTCGAAGCCATAGCGGGGAAGAACGCTAGAGCCCATGTCGGAAAACTCTATAATGTTGCGGCGAGGATGATCGCCGAGAGAATCTATAATGAGGTTAAGGACTTGGATGAAGTATATGTGAGAATGCTGAGCCAGATAGGCAGGCCCGTGGACACACCCCTCCTAATCTCAATCCAATACGTGGCGAGGGGCGGCGTCGATGAGAATTCTCTCGCATATGAAGCGGCTGAGATAGCTAAGGATGAGGTTGGGAAGATGGTGAAGCTTCAAGAGCTTATCCTAGAGAAGAAGATCCCACTATTCTAGGAATCTCTCCAAACCTTTACCCTCCCTTAAGATCTCCGCACACCTCCTAGGACTCAATGCCTTAAACTCAACCCCATGCAATTCAAGCTCCCTCATAGCGGATCTCTGGACTCCCGGCGCGACTATAAGCGCCCTCGGCCTCTTCCCAAACTCCTCCTCGATCTTCTCAACATATCTCACCAGCTGCTTCACATCCTCCGATGTAGCATTCCTCCTCTTAATCTCCACGACCACCAATCTACCGGCTGAATCGACTCCGAGGATGTCTATGAACCCGGCGTCCCCAGCCCTCCGCTCACATTCAATCGGCTTGAATCCATCCTCTATTATCGATGGTTTCATCAAGATCGCTCTCCGCATATCCTCCTCGGTCGCATACATGGCGAACTCAGCTTCATCCCTAAGCTTATACGAGCCAATATCGTAGATCTCTGAGAAGATTATCCTCAAGATCTCCTTAGGCTTAACCCTCCTCGCCTCGATCACAAGCCTATCATCTAGAAGCACCTCGATCTTTGAGCCTGGAGGCTGCCAATTCACAGGCTCATAGCCCATCGGTCTATGGATGAGGACGCTTCCATCGGGCTTGACCATGAGGACGCGGTCTCCTGATCCGAGGGTTGACGAAGCCCTACCCTCATAGCTGACCTCCATCCTCCCAACGACTATCAAGAGCCTCTTAGATCTAATCGCCTCCCTAATCTTCTCAACGGCTTCGGCCAGATCCAAGCAAACCTCCTCCCACCCTGGAAAGATGCGTTCAGAGCCTTAAACGGCTTTCGCTAAGTATTTAGAGCTCGAGGGAGCCTGGTCGAGAGATAGAAGCATGAAGAAGCTGATTCTAAGCTTAATCCAACTTTTCAAAACAATTCAGACCTAGATGGCTAAAAAAGCCCGGGAGGGGATTTGAACCCCTGTGGAGCGGGTCTGCAGCCCGCCGCCTAGCCGCTCGGCCACCCGGGCATTCTCTCGGTATTTTCTTTGAGATTCTAGATTATTGAGTTTTACGTGGTTCTTTAAAAGTTGGTTGAGTCAGCTTTATCTGGGGGTTGGGGTGGCTAGGAGCGTCTTAAATCTGCTGAGGAATAGGAGGAGTATTAGGATCTTCAGGCCCTCGGAGGTCTCGGAGGATGTTTTGAGGCTGATCATAGAGGCTGGAGTAAGGGCTCCAACCTACCTACAATCCTACACGATAATCCAAGTCAAGGATGAGGGGAAGAGGGAGAAGCTCGCAAAACTATGTAACGAGAAGATAGTCAGAGGCGCCTCGGCAATCCTCCTGATATGCGCGGATCTATATCGGACGAGGATCATGTTAGACATGTTAGGCCACGAGCATATACTTCGATCAGATAAGCATCCCGTCGAATCCATTCTCGCGGTCTTTGACGCAGCTCTCATGGTCGAGAATATGGTGATCGCCGCCGAGGCGCTGGGATTGGGCTCCGTAATCCTAGACTGCCCGTTAATCGAGTGTAGGAGGTTTTCAGAGCTATTCGAGCTACCGAGGGGTGTGAGCCCATTAATCCTCCTCTGCATAGGTGAGCGAGGCGAGATTCCACCGCTTAGACCCAGGCTCCCAATAGATCAAATCCTCCACGTCGATAGGTATGGCGAGGTCTCGGAGGAGAGGCTCAAGGAATATCTTGAGGAGCTTGAGAGGCATATGGAGGTCGAGAACTATGTTAGGAAATATGCCGGAATGGATATGAGGTATCTCGAGTATCTCAGGCTCAAGACGGAGCTAACGAATGAATCGAAGAAGGTGAATGATGAGATTCTGAAGTTTTTGAAGGAGAACTTGATCAAGACCTAGTCATAAATCTTTAATTACGCTCACAAGCTCTGATATTGTGATCGGGGTTGGATGAAGACATCATAGAGATCTTATCCAGCTATGCTAGGCTGGTTAACCGCGAGCTTGAAAGATTCATTCCGAGAAAGGTGGATGAACGTTGGATCGAAGAGTTCTTGGGGAAGCCGATGTATAGATATGAGGCGAAGTCGATAAGCGAGGGTATCTTGAAGCCGTTCTGGGATCTACTCGATAGGGGTGGGAAGAGGTGGAGGCCGGCCCTCATGCTCATGGCCTATGAAGCTCTTGGGGGAGAGACCGAGGAGATAGCTCCCCTGACCGTGATCCCAGAGGCGATACATAATGGAACCTTGGCCGTTGACGATGTGGAGGATGGGAGCGAGTTTAGGAGGGGTAAGCCGTGCATCCATAGGATCTATGGGGAGGATATAGCGATAAACATGGGGAACACGATGTATTATCTACCGATCCTAATCCTCGAAAAGCTTGGAGTCGATCGAGACAAGAAGCTTAGGATATTGGAGGAGTATGTGAAGACCATGATTAAGCTGAGCTTCGGGCAGGGGATGGATATAGCTTGGCATAAGGGGTTGGTTGAGGAGGTGGATGAGGAACAGTATCTTGAGATGACCTTGCTGAAGACTGGAGCCCTCGCAGGATTCTCGGTGGAGATAGCCGCTATAATGGCGGATGCGTCTAAGGATGTTGAGGAGAACTTGAGGAGGTTCGCCGAACTCGCCGCAGTCGCCTTCCAGATCCAAGACGACATCCTAAACGTAGTCGGGGATGAGGCGAGGTATGGTAAGGAGATAGGCGGGGACATAAGGGAGGGGAAGAGGACCCTGATGGTGATCCACGCCCTAAAGAACCTGCCTGAAGCCGATGCTAGGAGGCTTAGGGAGATCTTAGACATGCGGACCGAGGATAGATCCTTGATCAAGGAGGCGATAGATCTCCTCAAGAGGTCTGGGTCGATAGAGTATGCTAAGGAGGTCTCTAGGAGGCTCGCCGAGGAGGCCATGGAGTCCTTGAAGAAGGCCATACCAGATCCAATGAGGAGGAGGAAGCTCGAGCTCCTCGCAAAGTTCTTGATAACTAGAGAGTATTAGGCTTCGGGTAATCCTTAATTCCATCCAAGGATTCGGTCAAGGTATGAGCGCGGAGATCAGGTTCGAGGTAGTTAAGATCGAGGTTCCGGAGGGATGTAACGTCATCTTCGGGATAACACACTTCATAAAGAGCGTCGAGGACATCTACGAGGCGATAGTTAACACGGTTCCAGGAGCGAGGTTTGGATTGGCCTTCGCCGAGGCGAGCGGGCCATGCCTGATCAGACACGAGGGAACCGATGAAGAGCTCCGCAAGCTCGCCTCGAAAACCCTATACAGGATTGGATGCGGCCACACATTCATAATCTACATGAGGGAGATGTATCCGATCAACATAATGCAGAGGTTGAAGAGTGTTCCAGAGGTCTGCTCAATCCTAGCGGCTACCGCGAACCCGCTGCAGGTGATAGTCGCTGAGACGGATCAGGGTAGGGCGGTCATGGGGGTTGTCGATGGATTTAAGCCTAAGGGAATCGAGAGCGATGAGGACATCAAGAAGAGGAGGGAATTCTTGAGGAAGATAGGATACAAGTTTGGATAAATGGGGGAGATTCGAGAGAAATCGCGACCAATCCTCATAAAATCATGGCCATAGGATTCCAAAGCCCATTCGAGAGATCCGAATCATTCAGAATATAGACTTAATAGGTGTTGGAGCCGTGATGATCTATGGTGATGAGTGCGGGTATTTCTGAGCCGTGATGAGTGATACCCGAGCTGACCATTAAGCCTAATGGATAAAAGGAGGCTGTTTGCTCAACATTATAATGGGGCTCTTCTCAAGAAAATTGCGGTCAGCGGTTCCCGCACTAGGCTATGATGATGTCCTATTGAAGCCGAGGTTCTCAGACATAGTCCCGAGGGAGGATGTAGACCTCTCCACGAAGATATCGAGAAACGTTAGGCTTGGGATCCCCATCGTGAGTTCTCCGATGGATACGGTCACCGAGTCTGAGATGGCCATAGCCTTGGCCGAGCTGGGAGGGATAGGCGTAATCCATAGGAATATGAGTATTGAGAGGCAGGTTAAAGAAGTTAAGGCGGTTAAGGAGAGGGGTTTAATCGTTGGAGCGGCCGTCGGAGTATTCGATGAGAAGAGGGTTAAGGAATTGATTAATGTGGGAGCTGATTTGATCGTCATAGACGCGGCCCACGGCCATAGTAGAAACGTCTTGGAGAGCTTGAGGATCTATAAGAGGCTCGGAGACGTGGATGTGGTGGCTGGAAATATAGTGACTGCCGAGGCAGCCGAGGATCTCATCTCCGCGGGAGCCGATGGACTTAGAGTTGGGTTGGGATCTGGATCGATATGTATAACTAGGGAGGTGAGCGGGGTCGGAGTGCCACAGCTCTCAGCGGTCGCATGGGTTTCAGACGTGGCGTCAAATTATGGGGTTCCCGTGATAGCGGATGGTGGGGTGAAGAGGATCGGAGACATTGTTAAGGCGATAGCCGCTGGAGCGGACTGCGTCATGCTTGGAAGCATGCTCGCTGGAACCGATGAAGCCCCGGGCGAATTGATCGAGAAGGATGGATTCAAGTTCAAGAGGTATAGGGGGATGGGGTCTAGGGAGGTTATTTACAGACTTGATAGATATTCGAAGCTCGTCCCCGAGGGGGTCTCAAGCCTAATACCGTATAAGGGATCTGTCAGGAAGATCTTGAAGAACATAATCGGTGGATTGAAGAGCGGTTTCGGATACATAGGAGCTAGGAGCGTCGATGAGGTGAAGATCAAGGGCGAATTCGTCTTAGCGACTAGGAGCGAGCGATGGGAGATGAGATCGAGAAACATATTGGTTGAGAGGTCATCGATTGAAGGCTTGACAATAGGATAGTCTGGGATGATTAATGGGGTTCACGCCCTACGGGTCTTTCAGCCCCAGCCCTAAACTCATAGATCTCAAGCTCCTTGAGGGTCTCCTCGACAACATCTTCTAGGTTATAGTCGATCCAGATCCTCTGAACCTCCTCAACCCTCACATTCGTCTTAGGATGATACCTCCCCAAGATCTCACAAGGCTCAGGATAATCGATTACCGAGAGATCATAGGTTCCTATCTTCTTAGCGAGCTCCGTTGTCTCTTGCTTATCGAATCCTATCAATGGTCTATAAACCGGCCTCTTCGTGAAGGTTGAGATGGCGAGCATGTTTTGGAGGGTTTGGGACGCGACTTGGCCTAGGTTATCGCCGCTCACGATCCCGAGATAATGGTATCTCTCGGAGATTATGTCGGCGAGCTTGAACATATAGGCCCTATATGCGATCAACCTAAACCTCTCAGGAATCTCCTCAATCCTCTCCCAAAAGATCCTGAATGGTAGGAGATAGAGCCTCATCCTAAAACAGTATTGGACGAGCTTTTCAACTATCTTCGGTATCTTCGACTCCATGACCTCCTCGATCGATGGAAGATTATAGATATGTAATGAGTCGACGACGCACCCCCTTCTCATCATAAACCACGCAGCGACGGGCGAGTCTATCCCACCCGAGATTAGGGCCAAGACCCTTCCAGACGCTCCTATTGGCAGCCCGCCCGGCCCCTGAATCTTTTCATGGGATGCGTAAATCCCATCCTCGGTTATCTCGACGATTATCGTCTTCTCAGGATTCTTTAGATCGACCTTCAATCCAAGTCTCGATGAGATCCTCTCTCCCAGAATCTTGGAGAACTCCATCGAGGTCATTGGGAAGCTCTTATCACTCCTCCTAGTATCTAGCTTGAAGCTCCTCGGATTCAATTCCTCCAACAGCTCCGCGAGTCTCTCCTCAAGCTCGTCGAGATTCTTGGCCTTGATCGCGGGGGCATACCAAACAACTCCAAATACTCTCCCAATACTCTCTAATAGTTGGTCGAGATCCATGTCCTCTCTCAAATCTATCACGAACCTTCCTTGAAGCCTCTTAACGTCAGCGCCGGTCATCCTCTTCAGATTTCTCAACAACAATCTCTCGAAGTATCCCCTTCTACCACGCTTCAAGGTCACCTCGCCATAATGGATCACCACAGCGTCATATCGTGGCTTTATGTGCATCCATGGGGATGGTTTGTGGCGGGGTTATTAGGTTTTATGAGGAG
>JAGGTD010000050.1 GCA_021163925.1 Nitrososphaerota archaeon | reverse complement strand
ACGGCGCCCGGAGCCATCACGACCATAACCGCGACATCCACCACAACTATGCCCGCCTCAACGATCACGAAAACGATCACGGAGACCGAAACCACAACAGCCGCCGGCGAAGCAATCACGAAAACCACAACGGAGAC
Source organism: Nitrososphaerota archaeon (assembly GCA_021163925.1). GTDB lineage: Archaea > Thermoproteota > Nitrososphaeria_A > Caldarchaeales > Wolframiiraptoraceae > AUK039. Next base: position 14,462 of record JAGGTD010000050.1, on the reverse strand, counting down.
AAAGGAAGTCACGAAGACCGTGACCTCGACGGCTACGGCTCAAGGCGGCCCTAGATGTCTGATAGCGACCGCTGCCTTCGGCTCGGAGCTCGCTCCACAAGTTCAGGCTCTAAGAGAGTTTAGAGATGGATTCATAATGAAGACCTTCGCTGGCAGAAACTTCATGACGGCGTTCAACGCATTCTATTATTCTTGGAGCCCATATGTGGCTCGAGCCGAATACGAGAACTCGATTCTGAGAAGCCTCATAAGATCATCGATATACCCACTCCTATTCATCTTGGATCTATCTAAATATGCGGCAGAGCCCTTCTCGTCGATCCCTGAGCTGGCGGCCCTAATATCCGGATTGGCGGCGAGCTCCCTCATAGGCTTAATCTATCTGGCTCCACCAATTCTAACCATATGGTTGATCTTGAGGCTGAGGGGTAGGGGATTGGTTTTAAGGCTGACGTATCCGGCCATGGCCTTAGCTCTGGGATTAATGTTCTTCACGATAGCCGAGTTATTCGAGTCCTTCACCATAATGATAATCTCGTCCTCAATGATAGTCTTATCAAGCATGGCGTTGGCCGCGATGCTCCCGACAAGAATACTCCAAGGAAAAAAGTGACCTAAATATCCAAACACCTAACTTTTTATGAGCTAAACACCATTTTAGGAATTATTATTTGATGCGCGGCTTTTGGGCTGGGAGATTTAAGGATGGAGCCAATGAAGCGTTCACGCGCTTTCGGACCTCTCCCCCTCAAAATCGGAAAACTCTTAATCCAACCAATTTACCCTTATCCATAGGGTATGGCGATCCATGAGCTTGAGTGGCTCATCATAGCTGTCATAGTCACGGTCCTAATTCTATGGGATCCGGGGAAGATCCCGAAGATAGCTAAGGCGATAGCCGAGGCTAAGAGGGAATATGAAAAGGCCGTCGCATCACTTAGCGAACAGCTCTCATCCGAGGAAGGGAAAGAGCATCTAACAGGCGATGAGAAGATCTTGGAGATAGCGGGAGAACTCGGAATTCGAACCGAGGGGAGGACGAGGGAGGAGATAGTTAAGGAGATATTGGAAAAGCTTGGAATGCAGGTCGAGGAGGGCCGAGAGACCGTTGAGGGCGAGGCGACGTCATGAAAACTTAATTTAACATGGTTACACCTCTAGACAATCATGAAGCTCGAGAGGTATGAGAATAATCCGATTCTCAAGCCTAGGGGAGATGATTGGGAAGCCCTAGCGGTCTTCAACTGCGCAGCCCTAAAGGTCGGCGATAAGATCCACATACTCTACCGCGCGGTCGGAGAATATCTACAATACGTCTCTAGACTTGGCCACGCAGTCTTCGACCTAAGATTGAATCTCATCCATAGATCTGAGAAACCCGTCTTCAATCCGGATCTGCGGCTCTGGGAGATGAGCATAGAGGATCCTAGGCTTGTCGAAATAGATGGCGAGATATACATGACCTATGTCACGACCCCAACCCCAGCCCCACCATCAGCTGTAAGGATGAAGCTCGGCCTACCAAAGCCGAAACAGGCTTACTCTAGATGCGCCGTGGCGAGGGTGAGGGAGTTTAAGGAGTTTGAGAGGCTTGGAACCATAACCCCATATGATGCTGAGGAGAGGAATACTGTGCTATTCCCGGAGAAGATGGATGGGAGGTTCGTAGCTCTCCATAGACCAGCTAACTGGGTTGGGGAGAAATACTCCGTCGATAAGCCAAGTATATGGATCGCATTCCTAGATAAAATACCTGGAATCATGTATGATCATAGGGTTGTGATGAAGCCCGAGGAGGATTGGGAGTCCCTTAAGGTGGGAGCAGGGCCCCCGCCGATGAAGACCGATAAAGGCTGGCTCCTAATCTATCATGGAGTAGATTATGAGATGACCTATCGAGCCGGGGTAGCATTACTCGACCTGGAGAAGCCTTGGATCCTCATCTCTAAGACATCAAAGCCGGTCCTCGAGCCTGAGATGAGCTATGAGAGATTTGGCGATGTGCCGAACGTGGTATTCCCAACCGGAGTCACCATGATAGGAGAGAAACTCCTCGTCTTCTACGGTGGGGCGGATAAGGTCTGCTGCATGGCCTATGCGAGGATCGATGAATTGCTCAATCATTTACTTTAAAGTTCGATGAAGGCTTAAATAATGAGCATAGATTTTAGAGCCGAATAGAAGGTGAATGGATTGCGCGGATTCAAGCTTCTGATGATCGCCTTAACCATGATCTTGGCGATCTCCGCGATCACGCCGCTCATCCAAGCCCAACCCATAAGCGCCAAGAGGATAGTGGAGGTCAATCAGTATGGCTTAGTTTATGTATATGATGAGGTTCCGAGAACCGGCGACCTAACCAAGATAAGCTTCCCGAAGAAGATGTTGGCGAACCTAGTTAACTATAGGTCTCCAGAGGATCCAAATCCGGAGCTCAAGGAGGATAGGGATGTATTCTCGATAATAGTTCATTCGAGGAGCGGGGATCTCGTACACCTAGTTACGATCTTTAGAGATGTTATTAGATGGGATGCGATGAACGCCCGCTTCATGCTCAGGATGAGCTTAAACCCCATACTCGATGAGAGAGTCGGCGAGTTCTCAATAATCGTTAAGCTCCCCCCAGATGCGAAGCCAAGTCGGATAAGCCCAAACTACATCTCCGAGAAAAAGGAGGGGATTCTAAGTGGGAATACGTCTAGGATAGACTTGACCGACAGGCGTCCTCAAACCCTCTCAATAGACTTCACGAGCGATAAGCTAAACCTCCTTGATATAACCGATGTGGACGCCGAATATAGTTTGCCCGATGGATTCGTTAAACTGGGATTCAGATTCAGGAACGTTGGCGGGAGAGGTCTCTCAAGAATAAGCTTCAAGCTCCCCGCAAACTGCTCGAATATCAGAGCTGAAGACCAGTTAGGAAAACTTCCGTCGAGCTACTATCCTAAGGTCAGATCGCTTGATGTAACCCTCAGACAACAGGTCGGGGTAGGCGAACGTGGATCGGTTAGCATATACTTCAAGCTCCCCGCAGACAATCCCTATGTGAAGGTCTCAGACAATAAATTCAGAATCTCTCCAATCCTACCGATAAACACGACCGTTAGAAGATATGGGGTTAAGCTATTGTTGAGGTCGATGGAGTTCGTGTCCTCAGATCCGGAGCCCGTGGAGCTCGTCAGGGTTTACCCGGAGAGCATCAAGCTCACCTACATCTTCGACCACATAGACCCATTCAGCGCTGAAAGCTCGACGATAATCTTAGAATACAAGCCGCTCTTCAGCATCTTCGGGTTCATGCCCTATATCTGGGTCGGGGCCATATTGGCCGTGGTCCTCGCGGCTGTGACATGCATCTATCTCAAGAGGCCGAGAATCGCGTTAAGTAGGGTCGATCTATCCATGAGGAGGCTCGTCGAGGAGGCGGACTCCCTCACAGCATCCTACCAAGACTTGACATCGCTCATAACGAGTGGGAGGATTGTGGAGAAGGGGTATATTAGGCCGAGAATCCTAGACCTTAGGGCGAGCATAAGGAGACATGGAGACAAGATATCGGCCATAGCCTCAGACCTCATGAAGAGTTCTCCCGAACTCAGAGACCTGATGGTGGGTCTAAGGAGTTCTGTGAGGAGGCTTGAGCAATCGGTTGAAGAGCTCTGGGTTATAGTTCACAGATATCTCTCGGGGAGGATCGGTAGATCGGTGTTCGAGAAGAGAGTTGACCGCCATTACAAGCTGTTGAAGAGGGCTTATGGAGAGTTCGCCGATGCCGTCGAGGAGTTGAGGGAGAGAGCTAAGTAAATACCTCCCCTATAACCCTCTTCTTGGGATCCTCCATAGTCTTCCATAGATTATCGGCCTTAACCTTACACTCCTCCCTCATAGCATCCCTCTCCTTGAGAATCCTTCCAAAATCCCTCAGCAGCCTTTCAAGATCTCGGTAGTATAGTATTAAGCTCTTCTCCACCAAGAACCTTATCACGGTTGGAAGCTTCTTCGGATAGATGGAGATTGCGGGAACTCCGAGTAGGGCCGCCTCCTGCGTCATGGTTCCACCGCCGCCTATAAAGATCGAGGAGTAGTAGATGAGCGACTGCCCAAAGATCGGTTTATCGATCACCAGAACCTCCTCATCCTTTAACGATCTTTGGATGATCATCGATTGTTCACGATACCTGCATAGGATCACGAGCCTTAATTCCCCCAAGATTTTGGCCAAGCTTTTAACGAAGTTTAGGATTTGCTCATCACTCATCCTCAGATATGAGGCCATGGTCTCAGGCATCCTCAGAAGAACATACTCCCCCTCCTCCAATCCAAGCTCCCTTAACTGCTCCTTCGAGGGCTTGAAATCCTTCAGCCAGAAACATGGATCTAAAGCCCTATAATGTCTAATGCTCCTTGGATGCGCTCCAGCGTCGATCCATTCATCGTCGGAGATTATCCAGGGGGTGAATACTTTCTCGGAGAGTGGGGCCACGAGCCTATTCACGGGTGAGTGAGGGGTGTCCGAGATCAGGATGTGAGGTATCCCCAATCCATAGGAGATCCTCGAAGCTTCAACAGATCCACTCGAGAATGTAATATCTGGCCTAAGCTCGATGATGTAATCTAGAAGTGTTCCTAAGCGGTCTATACTCGCCCTAAGCTTTCCCTCCAGAGTCCCGCCGCCCCAAGAACCTATCCTAGCGATATCCCAATCCCTTGAGAGCTTCTCTAGGAGGTCGTCGAGCTGGATGTAGTGCCGTGAGGTCATTATAGGCTCATGGCCCAATTCTTTCAAGGTCTTTGCGAGGCTTGTGAAGAGGAAGAGCTGTTTGGGTGAGAGTATGTCGAGCCAGATCCTCATATCCAAAGACTACTCCTCCTTCTGCGGGTTTATCGAGATGAACTCTCCATGAACATCCTCAGCATTCAACTCATGATCCAATAGAAGCCTCGCCTCAACCTCATCCGCGAACTCTCTAGCAATCCTCCTATCCACCGAGACATTTGCATCGACGAGATCTAGGGGGAAAGGCAGACCAGTAGCAAGGTTGGCGTTCTCCATCAGATATGCTAGGGTCGATTCCAGATCCACCCCCCTCCCCAGTTCTATGCACGTCGGCGGGGCATATGGGGAGAGTCTGACATAGATCCTCCTAACGCCAATAACCTCTCTAAAGATTTCCTCCCTCATCTCGCTCCCAGAGTCTTTCGGGGCTAGATCGGTGATTATCTGAGTTCTAAGCTTTCTATCGATGTGGCCCAACGCCTTCTCCAACTTCCTATCCTCCGGTAGGTCTTTAATCATCCGCTTAACCTCCTTAAACCATCCCCTAAGGCCATTATAGTGTAGGTAGCTCCACCTATCCCCGAGGAGATCCCTATAATCGAAGTACTCTCCACATCTCATCAAGCTCCTTAGAAGTGATCGGTCATTCTTGTTTAAGGTCTCCTCCATCCTCCAATTCCGAGACAGTAGCCAGCCATCTATCGCCGCGGTCCTAATACGCTTGATAACCCCTATGGCCTTTCCGCTATCCAGCAACTTCTTGCTCTTCTCATAGATCTCTCTCACGAGTTTCCATCCAACGATTCTAGACCCTAATCCTAAGAACTCCTTATCTTTTATCTCGCTACACCTAGCCCTAAACCCATAGAATGATCCATCTATAATCATTAGATCGACATCATACTTCTCCATACATTTAAGCGCCAGATCCCTCTCGAGGAGGGTTCTCATCAAGCTCAACAGCTTCCTCGTGTAGAGGGAGCTGCCCGTTTGAGGTGTCATTATGTAGCCGGCGGCCATGCTCTCCTCGTCATCATCCGATATTATCTCACCTCCATCGAAGACCATGTAGCATCCCGTGTAAACCCCTATCCTATATCCGAGCCTCTCGCTAAGCCTCGGAGAGGATGAGCCGTCGACCACACCCACCCTCAGATCCTTGGCCAACCCCTTTGGGATCGATCTAAATCTCAGATATTTCCTAAGCTCTAGAATCCTCTCCTTCTCCCTCCTAAGCTCCTCGGCAACCCTCTTAGCAGCCCTCCCAGCGAGCTCGAAGAACTCTTCTTGAAGCCTCGGCGGAAGCCTCGAGATCGCGCTCTCCTCAAACTCCTCGCTCATCCGCAAAGACTATCCCACCTCTTAGGATAAAGGTTTCTTAGAGCCCACCGAAACTGTAATTCTAAGAGATTTTATCGAGTGGGACGGTCTCGTCCTCTCCACAACTCATATAAATTATAAAAGATAGTCAGAAGTGGATGGAGAAATATTCGGCGGTCTTGAGGAGGAGGGCTAGAGCCTTCTTGGAAAGCGCTAAAGCCGACTTCAATAGGGGGGATTATGACCTAGTCCTCTTCCACGTCGAGCAATTCTTACAGCTTTACGCCAAGTATCTGCTTTACCTGAGCCTTGGAGACTACCCTAAAACTCACTCCCTAACGAGATTATTGAAGGATCTCAAGAGGGTTCGCCGAGAAGATGTCTTGAAAAAATTCTATGATGAAAATCTTGAGATGATAAACCTTCTAGAAGAGGCTTACATAACATCTAGGTATCTCCCCAGGGAGTATGATGAACAGATAGCGAGGAGGGTTCTAGAGTTCGCCGAGAAAGCCTTGGAGGTGATGGAATGGCTCGAAAGACATTCATAGACCTACTAATCGAGGATGCTGAGGAGAGGAAGAAATATTTCCGCGACTTCATCAAGTATGCTGAGAAGGTTAAGGAGATCGTTAAGCAGAGGGATCCCGATGCGAGGATAATGCTCTTCGGAAGCGCGGTGAAGGGGGAGCTCAGACCTGACAGCGACGTAGACCTATTGATAATCACGGGCATCGCCGAGAAGCTCGACGAGAGGATTAAGCTCAGAATGGAGATAGTGAAGATTTTAGGCGAGGGAAGCCCATTCGAGATACATATAATCACCGACGAGGAGTATGAGAACTGGTATAGGAAGTTCATCGATCGATCCTTGGAACTGTGAGCTCGGAAAACCTCTCCATCTTAGTCTATCAATTAAGCGATTAGGAGATCTCGAGGGACCCGAAAACTGCGCCACGTTTTGTAAATCTTCGGAGAGATACCGGCTCACTTATCTTACGTTTACACCAACTCTTCTCTTCAAGAATATATAGCGCCTCACGTGGATAGTTGGTAAGGTGACATATACATGGAAAAGAAGCTCGCGGCTTCCTTCTCGATCATAAGCGGCGTCTTAACGATCCTGAATTCTTGGAACCTCTTCGTGCAATCGTCATTTTACTTCACCGTCGCGTGTTGCCTGCTCGCATTTGGCTCACTCAACATCCTCGCCTCAGCCTTCCTCCTGATTTACGGGAGACGCGAGGCTTACTGGGGAACGTTGATCATAGCATCCTCGATCCTAGCGTTTCTCTCGTTCGCTTTATCGCGAACTACCCATCTGCTGATGCCAGCGCTGATCGCCTTTTACCTCGGAGTCATAGGCGGAATGCTATCACTTGCCAGCGGAACCTGACTTCTCCTCCTCGTTTATCTGGAAGCTTATCAGCAACGGGGTTGGGGAGGGGTTCATCCTTCCTAGGAAGTAGAAGTGGCCTTCTGGGAGGGTTAGGAGGGTTTCGGGTGAGATGTAGTATGAGGCCGCGAGCCTCTGAGCCTCCTCAAAATCTAGGGGATGAATTCTTCCTATGAACTGGGTGTTGAGATTTCTCCTAACCGCTGAGTTCAATCCTATCTCGCCAGAGATCCCCTGCGATAGGATCACTATAGACAGTCCATAGCTTCTGCCAAGAGCGCAGAGATCTATTATCAAGTCGGTCGTTTCCCTCTCAAGCCCCCTCGGCTGCCAGGGAGCGTATTGTGGCCCTTCATCGATTATCAACGCCACATCCAATCTCTGCTTCCTCTCCATCAATCTCTTCAAGTATCGGGTTATCGAGTAGAATGCGGCGAGCTTCTGCTCCTTCTCACCCTTACTCATATCTATCACGACCAATCCCTTATCCTTTGCCTCGGCTAGGATCTCCCAAGGCTCCATGGTTCCGAGGAACTTCTCCAATTCCTCCTCGGTTATGAGGTCGAAGGATGCCTCCAGCCTCTCGAGCCAGAGCTGAGCGGTCTCCGACTTCAACTTACTACCCTGTAACTCGAGGATGGACTTAGCCTTCCTATAGAGTAGTTCTCTGGCCTCGGATGGGCTTCTCCCCCTCCACTCAACCGTCCTCAAAGCCCTCTCAAAGGCGCTGGCAACGGGATTCTCTTCTCTTCCATGGTATCCGAAGTTCTTGGTGAGCTGGCTGAAGTAGCTTAGAACGGTGAAATTGTCGACCTTGATCCTATCTAAGAGGATGACGGGCTCGAAGTATGGTGCGTAGTCGCTCCCCTTCCAATCCATTATTATCAAGCTATAGCCAGCCTTTCGGAGGAGCGGTATTATCTCATATCTCGCAAGATAGGATTTACCCGAGCCTGTGACGCCGAAGATCCCGATATGATAGTTTATGTATTGTTTCAGGACTGGGACTCTCCAATTAGGCTTACCCCAGTAATGGCCTATCGTTAGCTCAGGGCTCTTGCTGAGAAGCTTCATGGGGTCGTCTTCATCGGAGAATAATTCGACGATCGAGGTTGGGGCGATTATAAGCTTATTCTGCTCTAACCCATCCTCTCCAATCATCCCGATCACCTCGAGGTTGAAGGTGTAGTATTCCTTTGCGCTGCTCGGAATCCTCCCCCTCCTAGCATAGGCCACGCCTGGATTGAAGCTCCCAGTCCTCACATTCTCATTCAAACCCTTGCCGCCCCTACAGACGGCTAAGACATTTCCGCCATTCTTGTTCCTGATTATCACGAGGCTCTCATTCTTGACGACCTTCTCCATCCCATCATAGAGGATCACGGTAGCCCTAGACTCGCTCGCGCCGCTCGAAACCATCCCTATCGGGATCGGCAAAGCCAATACACCATTAAGGGAGGTGTATTCAATCATATAATAGTCTCGCCCACCTCACCGAAAGTAGATGCTGAGATAATACGGCGAGAATGGCGGTGAGATACTTAGGCCGATAAGATTTTTGGGGATGCGGGGGGCGGGATTCGAACCCGCGAACCCCTACGGGAGCGGGTCTCTAAATCTGACCAGCATTCACGGGTTCTTAAGCCCGCCGCCTTTGACCTGGCTTGGCTACCCCCGCTCCCCAGATCCTAGTCTATTCGGGTTAATTTAATATTTCAGGTTAAGGATTTTTATTCCAGATCATCCGATCTAATGCTTGCCATGAGGATTCTACAGGTTAGCGACATCCATGGAAGGTTGAAGAGGGTTGAGGAGATTGTTAAGAAGGCTGGAGAGGTTAAGCCAGACCTTATAGTCGTGGCCGGCGATATAACCCACTTCGGAGACTTGGGGGACGCGGAAGAGATCTTGGATAAACTATCCGAGACTGGAGTCCAGATATTCTTCGTCTCCGGAAACTGCGATCCACCTGAGATGCTTAGCTGGAAGCCGAAAAACAAGCTTGCCGAAAACCTCCACGCCAAATCAATCAAGTTTGGGGACTTTGTCTTCATAGGGGTGGGGGGTGGAAGTGGAAGGTTTGGGACTTTAACCGAGCTTAGCGAGGAGGAGTTCGAACACATCTTGAGAAAGTTCGCGGATCTCCCAAAGAACTCCATACTCGTAAGCCATAGCCCGCCCCACGGCCTCGAAGTAGACTTCACGGGGTCGAAGCATATCGGAAGCAGGGCGATAAGGAGGTTTGTTGAGGAACGTCAACCCCTTTTGATGTGCACGGGCCACGCCCATGAAGGTAGAGGGGTTGTCAGGCTTGGAAGAACGGTTATCGTTAACGCTGGGCCGGCTAGGGATGGGTTCTGCGCGGTCATAGATCTTGTGGATGAGTCTGTTAGCGCTGAGCTCTCAACCCTCTATTGAGGAGCCTGCTTCATGTAGGTCTCAATATAGGTCACCTTCTCGATCCCCTCGATGTAATCCATTAAGTCCTTGGCCAAAGCCCTCTTAGCCACCTGGATCGCCGGCAATAGGAACGCCTCATCCGGGATAGTTATCTTAACTTCAGGCCTCCTCACCCTAACCTTAAACTTCTTAACATCCACATCCGGGATCCTATAATGTATTAATGCCTTGATCTTCTCATTATCGGTCGATAGGATCTTGAGGACCTTGACGTAGCAGTCGATGGTCTTCCCGGCGAGATAGGGGTTGAAATCCACCTGAACTCTCCCAGACCCTATACTCCTAACTATGCCCTCCCTACCATCGATCGTTATCCTAGATCCAATCGTTATCGGCCCCTCAACGTTCTTCAACCTCCTAAGCGGAATCACCTTGACCTTGGATGGATCTCTTGGCCCAAAAGCCTTCTCAGGAGGTATCTCAAACCTCTTCTCCTCGCCTGGAACCATCCCGATTAACTGCTCCTCGACCGATTTTAGGAGGAAGCCCTTTCCAGGTATCACTAGCCTAGGCTCAAACCTTCCCTCCTCGATCCCCTCCTTCTCAGCAACCTCTTTAATCGTCGTCTCTATGAGCTCGCCGTTCTCCTTAACCCTGAAGGTATAGTCGACGAGTATTAGATCCCCCTCCTTAACTATCGGCTTCTCCTCAACGACCTCTCCAGTCTTCTCGGCAGACTTCTCGCCCGACATGGATAATCGCAATATCTCCACAGAACATTCACTTATTAAGCCTTATTCGGCGGCCATAAACATTTTTATGAATCCTAGTTTAGAGAATATGTTGGTTGGAGGGCTCTCCAAGCCGCTTTGATGGCGTGGTGGACATGTTTTCTAGGAGATACAACATACAAGATAGGGTTAAGGTCGGGACCACGACCGTTGGCTTGGTCGTGAAGAATGGAGTCGCTTTGGCCACCGACACGAGGGTTACGGCTGGATACTTCATAGCCCATAGGAAGGGTAAGAAGCTCTTCCCCCTCGCAGACTACGCCGCCATAACGATCGCTGGAAGGGTTGCGGACGCCCAGACCCTAATAGACTTCCTAAAGGCGAACATGAGATACTATTACACATCTTGGGGTAGGATCATGCCCATAGCCTCAGCCGCGAGGCTCGCGGCAAACTTCATGTTCAGATCTAGATACTTCCCATACTACGCGCAGTTAATCATAGCTGGAATCGATGATACTGGGCCGCATATGTTTAACGTAGACCTCTATGGAACCCTAACCGAGGAGATAATAATCTCCACTGGATCCGGGTCGCCCGTGGCCTATGGAATCCTTGAGAGCGAGTATAAGGAGGATATGGATGTGGAGGATGCCGCGAGGCTCGCATTCAAGGCCGTCGCGGCCGCCATCCAAAGGGATATAGGTTCTGGAGATAGTATCGATGTGGCATATATTAAGGCTGGTGAGAGGTATAGGGAGTTGACCTATGAGGAGAAGAAGCCTCTCTACGCCCAGTTCATCAAGACAGTTTACTAGGATAGAGTCAAGTTCATGAGCTCAAAACCGCTCTTCTCGCTCGACAGGCTTAGGCAGGACATCGCTAGATACTTCTCTGTCGTAAACCCGATCGAGTCCGGCGTCACAAAGATAGAGTTTGAGGGGCCGAGGATAGCCATCTACACGAGGAGTGAGAGCGTCTTCTCAAGCAGGGATCAGATAGCGAAGGATCTAGTCACCCTGATAAAGAAGAGGGTCGTGATAAGGCCTGACGAGTCCATCAGGATGGAGAAGGAGGAAGCGGAGAAGAGGATCAGGGAGGCGATTAAAGGAGTTCAGGGACTAATCTTTAACGAGCTAATGGGCGAGGTCGTGGTCGAGCTCGCATCTGGAATTGAGCCGCCTTCAGACGACGACTTGAAGTCGTTGAGTTCGGAGCTTGGATGGGTGATAAGGCTTGAGATGAGTCCGCCGATGAAGACGAAGACGATTGAGCGGGTGAAGAAGATAATCTATGGAGATCCACAGTATAGGCTCAAGGCCTTGAGGATGATTGGGGAGAAGGTGTTCAGAAACCAGGTCTTCGAGACGACCGATGCCATGATAACGATCCTCGGAGCTGGGAGACAGGTTGGGAGATCGGCGATCCTCTTAAAGACGAGCGAGAGCAAGATCCTCCTCGACTGCGGATACTCTCCAAGCGGTTCGAGAAATCTTGAGATGATGCCGAGGTTCGACATGATGGAGGACCTCATAAGCGAGTTAGACGCGATAGTGATAACCCACGCCCACCTCGATCACATGGGAATGGTCCCATACCTATTCAAATATGGCTATAGGGGACCTGTCTACTGCACGGAGCCAACCCTCCCGCTGATGCTTATGCAACAACTAGACTTCATCAACGTGATTGGGAAGGAAGGGGCCTTCGCACCATATAGCGAGAATGATGTCAGATTGGCGGTTCAGCACGCCGTCCCCTTAAAATATGGCGTAGTTACGAATATAACCCCGGATGTTAGGATCACGTTCTATAATGCAGGCCACATCCTCGGATCGGCTATAATCCACCTACATATCGGTGAAGGATTCCATAACATAATCTACACCGGAGACTTCAAGTTCGAGAACAGCAGAACCTTGGATGCGAGCGCATATAGGTTTCCGAGGGCCGAGACCCTGATAATGGAGAGCACCTATGGGGCTACGCCCGTCCCATTCACTAGGCAGGAGAGCGAGCGAACCCTTGCGGAATACGTTAAGAGGACGCTGGAGAATGGGGGAAAGGTTCTGATACCGGTTCCAGCGGTTGGGAGGGCTCAGGAGATCATGCTCGTCCTAAACCATCTATTCACCTCAGGAGAGATACCCGAGGTCCCGGTATTCTTGGATGGGTTGGTCGTTGAGGCCACGGCCATACATGCAGCCTACCCAGATTATCTTGGGAAGGAGATTAGGAATAGGATCGATGAGCTTGGAAACGTCTTCATGAGCGAATACTTCACGCCGATAAGGAGCGTTCAACATAGAGATGAGGTCTTGAATATGCGTGAGCCTGCAATAATCATGGCCACATCTGGGATGCTTGAGGGAGGCCCGATCCTAACATATTTGAAAGAATTCGCGCCAGATGATAGAAACATCCTCATCTTCGTGAGCTACCAAGTCGAGGGAACGCTTGGGAGAAAGCTATTGAAGGGGGTGAGGGAGTTCCACCTAGTGGGCGAGGGCGGTAGGACGGAACTCGTGAACGTCAAGCTTAAGATAGTTAAGGTGGATGGATTCTCAGGCCACTCAAGCCGACAACAGCTCCTAGGATACCTTAAGGCATTCCAACCTAAACCTAGAAACCTGATTCTCGTCCATGGAGAATATGAGGCCGTTATGAGCTTGGCGAGGAGTGCGTCGAAAATACTTCCATCGACGAGGATCTATACCCCCCAAAACCTTGAGTCCATAACCCTCGCGACCTACACCTAGCCGTAGACGATGAGCTTCATATGCTTCGGCAAGATTAGGAGTATCGGCCACCTGATCAGATATACGCTCTTATCTGAAACCCTCTTTTTAAGCTCCATCACGAACTCCCTTAGATCGTTGAGGCCGAGGCCATCGAGGGATATGAGGATCACATCCATCCCCTCAACCGCTTTCCAGACATCGTCAAGCCTATTCAGATCGCCCAGCTTAAAGTAGTGTACTCTCTCACCCACCTCTCCTCGACCCTTTCTAGATCTCCTTAAGATGCTCTGAACCTCATCCTCTATCTCCCTCAGCATCCTCAACTCATCCAAGGAGGTTTGCTGCTCCATTATCGACAGCGACCATCACGTCCCTCAAGAAAAAGATAGCTCCCCCCGATGAAGCCTATCAGTCTCTGGAGATATTCAGCGAACTACTGGGGAATTATGATTAGAGGTATAAAGATTAATATTGCCGATGGAGAACAATTCTCACGATTGGGGGGAGGATCTTGCCGAGCGATGTATCCCTGAAGATACTCTCCGAGAGCCTCGGAAACACGGTGCTGGTGAGGCTGAGAAGTGGGAGGATGCTTAGGGGAATCCTTCAAGGATATGATCAGCACATGAACCTAGTCTTGGAGCAGGCCGAGGAGCTGAGCGCGGACAACTCGATTCAGAGGAGGCTTGGAGTTATAGTCGTTAGAGGGGATAACGTCATAATGGTCTCGCCGACGATCAAGGAGTGACCTCCATGACCAAGGGAACCCCATCCTTCGGAAAGAGGAACAAGGTCGTCCATATAAGATGTAGGAGATGCGGCCACCACTCATTCAACCTATCGAAGGGTAGATGCGCCCACTGCGGCTTCGGAGAGACCAAGAAATGGAGAAAATATAACTGGATAAAGCCCAAGAAGCTTCTAAAGTAGGAAAAATTTAAGAAAACCCCACGACCACGTAAAGCCGGGCCGGTAGATCAGTGGGAGATCGCCCGCCTGGCGTGCGGGAGGTCGCGAGCCAGCCCCACCCCCGGGCTGACCGATAAGGTTCAAATCCCGCCCGGTCCACTAAACGGGGCCTCAAAACCCCCCGG
>JAGGTD010000068.1 GCA_021163925.1 Nitrososphaerota archaeon | reverse complement strand
GATGCTGCGGAGATTGGTAGGATTCCTCCGTCGATTGTTGTGGAGCTTGAGGAGGTTGAGAGGGTTAAGGGTGATGTCTGTGTCTATAGGTTGAGGGTTGTGGATAATGGGATCGGGGTCAGCGCCGAGCATATTCCAAGAGCCTTCGCGACGATCTTCTATGGGAGCAAGTATGGGTACAAGCAATACAGGGGGACTTTTGGGCTCGGCGGAACCATGGCCTTCCTCTATGGCCAGATAACGACGAATAAGCCGGCGACCGTGATCTCGAGCACTGGGGGCAGCAAGATACACAAGTTCGTCCTGATGATAGACATCGTGAAGAACGAGCCTAGGATATTCGAGCACAAGATCTTAAAGAATGAGCGAGGCTGGAGGGGGACGTCGATAGAGTTTTATCTCGAGGGAGACTACACGAACAGCAAGGCCAAGATAATAGAATACCTGAGGCACACGGCCATAGCGAATCCACACGCCTCGATAATGTTCATAGACCCTAGGGGAAGATTATACTATTATCCGAGGGCGACGAGGAAGGTTCCAGAGCCTCCGGTTGAATCCCTCCCACATCCAGTTGGAGTCGATGTCGAGACCATGTCTAGGCTGTTGGCGACGAGTAAGGAGAGGACCATGCTGTCATTCATGGTTAATAGCTTTCAGAGGGTTGGGGAGAAGTCTGCGAGAGAGGTTTTGAGGCTGGCTGGAATCCCCGAGGATAAGAATCCGAGGAAGCTTAAGCATGATGAGGTCACAGCCCTCGTCAACGCAATCAAGAAGTATGGTAAGTTCAGGGCTCCAGACCCATCAAGCATAAGCCCGATAGGAAAGGATCTATTAGAGGTCGGCATAAGGAATATGCTGAAACCAGATTTCCTCTACGTGGTTCAGAGACCACCCTCATCATACTCCGGGTTCCCGTTCATGGTCGAGGTTGGGCTGGCGTATGGAGGAGATATTCCGCCGAGCGAGACTATAAAGCTCTACAGGTTCGCGAACAAGATCCCACTACTCTATGATGAGCGGGCGGATGTGGTCTGGAAGGTCGTTAATGAGAGGATCGACTGGTCAACCTATAAGGTTCCCAGGATAGCTCCCCTTGCGATCATCACCCATATATGCTCTCCAAAGATACCGTACAAGACGGTTGGTAAGGAGGCGGTCGCGGATAGGCCTGAGATCGAGAGGGAGCTTTTGGCCGCGATTAGGGAGGCTGCGAGGGCCTTGAAGCTCTATCTCAGTAAGATCGAGAAGCGGACGATGGCCGTTAAGAGGCTGAACGTCTATGCTCGATACCTCCCACTGATAGCGAAGTTCGCCGCAAACCTCGCAGATAGGAAGAAGCCTCCAAAGATAGACAAGCTTCTAGAACCCCTTGGAATAGACAAAGACCTCGTCGAGAAGGCTAGGAAAGAGATGCTAAAGGAGCTTGAGGCTGAATAACCGGCTTTAACTTTTATTTAGTTGACTTCTCCTAGATTCCATAAATGAGGGTGGCTCTCTCCTATAGCGGAGGCCTAGACACGACGGTCGCGATAAGCTGGCTTCAAGAGAAATACGATGCCGAGGTTATAGCCGTAACGGTTGATGTCGGCCAAGAAGAAGACTTCGAGGAGATAAGGGATAGGGCGTTGAAGGCGGGCGCGTTGAAACACGTCCTCATAGACTCGAAGAAGAGGTTTGCGGAGGAATTCATATCGAGATGTATCAAGGCGAATGGGCTCTATGAGGATGCATATCCGCTCTCAACCGCTCTCGCGAGGCCATTGATAGCGGAGGAGGTGGTGAAGGTCGCCCTAGAGGAGAAGGTTGATGCGGTCGCCCACGGCTCCACGGGAAAGGGAAACGATCAAATCAGATTCGATGTGACGTTTCAGGCCTTGGCGCCGGATCTCAAGATAATCGCACCCGTTAGGGAGTGGAATATGAGTAGGGACGAGGAACTCGAATACGCTTTGAAGAAAAAATTACCGATAAAAATAAGGGAGAGCAAATACAGTATAGATGAGAACCTATGGGGGAGGAGTATAGAGGCGGGCGAGCTCGAAGATCCATGGGTTGAGCCGCCTGAAGATGCGTTCAAGTATGTGATGCCCATAGATAAGGCTCCAGATGAGCCGGAGGAGTTGACGATAGGGTTTAGGAAGGGGGTTCCGGTCTCACTCAACGGAGAGGAGATGGATCTACTCACACTCATCCAAGAGCTCAACGTGCTGGGTGGAAGACATGGATTCGGGATAATAGACCACATCGAGGATAGGGTCGTTGGGCTTAAGTCGAGGGAGGTCTACGAGGCCCCAGCCGCCCTACTCCTAATAATGGCCCACAGGGATCTTGAGAAGATGGTTCTGAGCAGGAGGCTAATCGAATTCAAGGGGATCGTTGAGAGGCGTTGGACGGAGCTCGTATACTCTGGACTATGGTTCGACCCATTGATGGATGCGCTAAACTCGTTCATAGATAAGACTCAGGAAGTCGTGAACGGGGAGGTTAGGGTAAAGCTATACAAGGGGTCGGCGAGGGTCCTGGGGAGAAAGGCGGAGAAGCCTCTCTATGAGCCCGAGCTCATAACCTATACATCTGAGAGCGTCTTCGATCAAAGAGCTGGAGAAGGATTCACGAAGCTTTGGGGACTTGAGACAAAACTTTGGCATATAAGGAGGAGATCAGAGAACCGATAAACGACTTGAAGCACCGCTTCCTCAATTCAATGAGATGACTTCCTCGATAATTCGATGAGCGCTGATGCTATGATCTCCGACGCCTTCAAGAGATCCTTGACATTAATGGACTCCGATCTCGTGTGAGCTAGCTTCGAGTCTCCGGGCCCGAAGGCGGCTATACTCTTGGTTATCTTCGCCAATAGATTCATGTCGCTCGTCCCAGTCTTCTTAACTATCCTAGGTTTAATTCCATTCCTTAAGCATCCTCTAATCATAGCCCTGACGATCGGGGAGTTTATGCTCACCTCAACAGGCGGGGTTGAGTCGACTATGTCGAGCTCAACATCATAGTTCTTGGATAATGCCTTAAGCTCTGCGATGAGCTCATCGGGTTCATGAGGTTTTGGGAATCTAATGTTTAAGTGAGCGCTGGCCTCCTCCGGCAGGTTTCCAGGCCAGTCTCCAGCCCTCAAAACGGTTACGGCCGAGGTGATCTCATCATAGCTTGAGCCTCCATACCTCCCTCTAACTCTCATCAGAAAATCTAGAATCTTATCGAGTGCGGATTCGCCTATGTATGGTGCGGAGCTATGTCCTCCCCTAGCCTTAGCCATGATTCGGCAGGTCACGCTACCCCTGTAGGCGATGGCTATTCCAAGGTTGGTCGGCTCCCCAATTAGGATGTGATTCGCTTTGAATCCACTATCGATTAAATGTCTAGCTCCAAGTCCATCCACCTCTTCTCGAACAAGTCCAGCAACGTAGATCTTTAGACCCTCCACCTTCTCCCTGGCAATGGCCCCGGCCAAAATATACGACAATAATGGTCCCTTCGCATCCACCGCTCCCCTCCCATAAACCCTCTCACCATCGAAATACGCGTCAAGTTTTCCCGGAACCGTGTCTATGTGGCTTGCGAGGAGTATGGGAGTTCCGTCGCCGTAGGATGCTATGAAGTTTCCGACGCCATCAACGTATCTCTCCTCATACCCAAATTCCTCGACGATCTCACTTAATACGTCGTGTAGTTCGCTCTCTCGACCTGAAGGGGTATAGGTTTTGACGAGCTTTAGGAGGAGTTCAGCTATCTGATCGACATCCACAAGCATCTCAAATACTCGATCCTAATCCACTAAATCAATTTTTCAGTCATTCCGGCCTATTAGGGGAGGATAAGATCAGTCTTAAAGGGGGTAGCTAATATCCTAAAAGCTCTTTAAGCTTTCCACTCACAGCTCTCACCTCGTCGAGTATCAGGCCTAGATTGGGGTTCTCTGAGGTTAGGATGAGTAGGAGGGCATCGTTGACCGCGATTGAGAGTATGTAACCGTTGCTTCCTCTGATCGCGATAGACCTCGCCTTCGCTTTCTCGACCTCTTCAATTTCATGGAAGATCCTTGACGTGATCTCTCCAAGCTCGCTCAGCTTCTCACTACTTAGCCTCGAGGAGATCGATGGCAGGGCTGCCGAGGAGATTATGAAGCCGTCCATGGTCGATACAGCGCATCCGACAACCTCGTCCCTCAGCCTATTCATGAGATCCTCTAGAATGCTTCTAACAGCCACCCTGATGCTCATCCAGACATCTCCATAAAAGACGAACGCAGATCTCCTGACTTAAATCTTTGACTCCCTTCCGAGAATCTCCCACTTCTAGACAGGTTTCATCCTAGTCTTGATCCTCTCTATCTCTAGGAAGATTAGGCCAAGGGGTGGATTCTCTGAGGTTGATACCGCGAGCACTATCCTTCTGCCGATGGGCGTTATCAGGAGATATCCATCCTCAAGCTCGATCACTGTGATTTCATGAGATCCTCTATCCAGATCCTTGCAGAGTTTCTCTGCCATGGTTGAGACGAGAGCTGATAGCCTAGCTAGGCCACCGACGTTCTTCTCGGCTGGAAAGCTTGAAGCTATTATCGTGCCATCCCTGCTGGCCAATAATGCTCCGATCACGCTCTCCCCAACGGCTTCCATGAATTCCCTAAGCATCCTCTCAAAGCTCACGTATGAGGGGGTATATGGCCCAAACTTAAAAGTATCCTTGTAAGCGGAATTAGATCTCCCAGCTAGATGGGATAGCAGAGTCTAGTCCTCGTAAAAAGATGTAAGAAGAGGCGAGGAACTTAAGTCACTTTTTCAAGAATTATCCGGCTTTCTTCCTCCGACACCCTCTCTATCGACTTAATGTCATAGCTCGATCCAGTCACATCCTCTAACATAGTCATGAAGATGTTCGCATATGGGCAGAAGATGGGTGGGATATTCTTCTCCATGAGCATCTTGGTGGCCTCGGCTAAGATGCATCCCGACACTTTGATCTCAACCAGATCACCTTTTAGAGTGTAGCTTACGTCTTCACAGACCTTGAACCGCTCCGCCATAATTTTGCGGGTCGACTCTAAAGCTTTCTCAAGGGATGATCGATCCATGTTCTCTTTTATAAATCTCTCATATAGCTCTCTGCCGATTTGCCTCATAATAGCCTTGGAACCTTCGCCGGCAAGATCCCATAAGCCTGCGCAGAGTCCATACACTAGGGTATTGAGGGGCTTTAATGCTTCAACCATCAAAACACCCCCTTATCTTCTCTTCTCTATGACGTTCTTAACGTCTTCAGCCGCTCTCTCCATCTCCAAGAAGATTAGACCTAGATTCGGGGACTCGGTTGTCAGGGCTACTAAGAGCATGTTTCCTCCAACTGGAGTCGCGATCAAATTACCCTTACTCCCCTCAATCATCGTTCTAAGGGGTTCACCTCGATCGAGATCTTTACAAAGTTTCCCCGCCACCCCAGCGATCGTGGCTCCCAAGGCGGCGATCCTTCTTCTATCTATCCCAGCTGGTAGAATTGAGGCGACCATCAATCCATCGGTTCTGGCGAGCGCGCATCCGACGACATCTCCTCCGGTTGCCTCCATGAATTCTCTTAAGACTTTCTCGAACTCCCCTCTTAGACTCATGTCTTAGATTCCTTTAAAGATGGCTATAAAATTTTTGGCAATATTATCGACTGATATTGTGGTTATACCGACTTAAAATCCATCTCCAAGAATTCTTCCAACTATCATTACTCAATCTAGGTTAATCAAATGGATCCCAGCTAAACTGGACTTAGAAATTCGGATCTTCTAGGCTTTCTTAGGAGAGCTTTCACATACTCCGCCGCCTTCTCCATCTCGATCAAGATTAGCCCTAGATTCGGCTTCTCCGAGGTTACCGCGGCTAGGACGATACCTCTTCCAATAGGCATGAAGACTATCTTCCCATCGCTTCCCTCGATAAGAGTCCTTAGAAGCTCCCCTCTTTTCAAGCTCCCGCAGAGCTTCCTGGCCGCGTCGTTAATGGCAGCGCTTAAGGTTGCAACCATCTGCTCATCCTCTCCAGATGGGAGCTTCGCCGCGATCATCGAGCCGTTCAGCCTGATGAATGCGCATCCGACGACATCCTCTTTAAGATCTTCTAGGAGATCTTTCAGAATCTTCTCTAAATCCGGCTTAAGGCTCACAGCTATTTTATCCTTGGGAGCGCTTAAAAACTTTTCTAGAAACCCGAGCTAGATCTCGCTCGCGATCATCTGGAACGTTTCATGAAGTGCTCGCTCAAGAAATCTTACGTCATCTCTATCTATCAGGTATGGTGGTAGGAATCTTAGGACGTTTAATCCAGCTCTTAATGCGAGCACATATCTCGATTGGAGGATTCTCAGCGCCTTAGCGGGATTGAATCTCAATTCAAGCCCTATCATCAACCCCAGCCCTCTAACTCTCCTCACAAATCTTGGATATTCCTCGACTATTCCATCAAGCATATTCCTAACGACTTTGCCGATTTCATCGGCTTTCCTAACCACATCATCCCTCATCAGCGCCTCAATTCCACCCTTCATGGCCGCAAGTGCCAGCGGATTTCCTCCAAAAGTCGATCCATGTGCTCCCACGCCGAGCTTTGACCCTATCTCCCCTGAAAAGGATACAACGCTCAGCGGAAAACCTCCACCGATACACTTGCCCGCTACCATGATGTCAGGTCTGATCCCCGCCCTCATATGCGCCCAAAGTATCCCCGTTCTACCGAACCCCGATTGAACCTCATCGACGATCATTAAGGCTCCAACCCTATCACATGAATCCCTAATGGATTTGAGGAACTCGTTTGAGGCGACCGCCAATCCACCCTCACCCTGAACAGGTTCGACTATTATCGCCGCAACATCTTCACCAATCCTCTTCTCAAGGAGATCAACCCTATTATATGGTAGAAAGTCAACCCTCCATGGAAATGGATCGTATCCAGCCCTATATCTCGGATTCCATGTGACCGCGAGAGCTCCCATACTCCTTCCATGAAATGCGTTTATGAATGAGATGAACTTCTTTCTCCCAGTCACCTTTCTAGCGGCCTTTAAGGCGAGTTCAACTCCCTCGGCTCCACCGTTGAGCATGTAGAAGTGTGTGTGGTCTTTTGGGAGGATCTTCTCCAAGAGCTTCATAGATTCCTCCATTATCTCGGTGTCGAAGGTCGGTGAGGCTATCATAATCTTCTCAAGCTGCTCCTTAATCGACTTGATCACATAGGGGTTTCTATGGCCTAAGAATCCAACTCCATGAGCGGTGTGGCAGTCTAGGTATCTCCTGCCCTCAGAATCCCAAACATATTGCCCCTCCCCCCTAACGAGCTTTAAGCCTCTGGGAGCATAGAATCTAACAAGCTTCAACATCTCCATCCTCTCCAGCTTTGAGGAGATCTTCGACCTAATCCTAAAAATCTTTACCTCTTATAATGGTGTATCGTGGACTCTACGATCTTTCTTGAGAGATCGTATCCGGTAACCCTTACAACATTTCTATATTGTGGTATCCCGTTAAGCTCTAGGACTAGGTTTTGATCCCCCTTCTCAACTAGGTCGACTCCCAGAACCCCTCCTCCCATCACCTCTCCAGCCCTCTTAACGAGCTCCACCTGCTCAGGGGTTAGATCGGCTTTAACGGCTCTCCCGCCCAAGGCGGTATTAGTCCTCCACCTAGAGCTAACCCTATAGATAGCGACGGGCACATCGCCCCAAACATAGTAGGCTCTAATATCCCTCCCAGGCTTCTCGACATATTCTTGGAGATAATGGATCTTGAAGTGCGGGCTCTGCATATTCTCCCTAAGCTCTAAGATCTCTTCGAGGCTTTCTTGGTCGAGTGCTCTGCAGATCATCCTCCCCCAGCTACCATAGATGGGCTTAACCACAAGCGGGTAGCCAAGCTCCTCCGCAGCCCTTAAAGCCGCCTCCTTACTCATCGCTATCGCTGTTCTCGGAATCGGGATTCCCGCCGCCTCAAGCTTAGCAGATGTGTAGAGCTTATCCTCGCATCCATAGATGACTTCATGGCTATTTATGACGGGGATTCCGAGTTCCTCGAATATCATAGTGGAGGCCAAGGCTCTATAGAAGCTCACGCATCTCTGGAAGGCTAGGTCTAGGTCTCTGAATACTCTCTCCTTGGCGATCCAGAGCGGGTTCTTGGTCACTTGAATCAACTTAACCTCGTGGCCTAGCTCCTCCGCCGCCCGCTTCAGATCCTTCTCCTCCCACCTTATAAGGTCGTAAAGGAGCCCTATCCTCAGAGCCTATCCCACCCAGCTAACCACAGCTCTCAAGGAACCATTTTATGGAGACTTATATGCCTTTATCGGCCATCACTTCAATACTCGGACTCGTGGAATTACCTTTATCTCTACGCATTACCTTGAGTAAAGTTAGACTTGGAGAAGGTTTGGAGGGATTTCAGCTGACGATCAAGGTTGGAAGCGTGCTCGGCCAAAGGTTCTCCGAGGTCTGGATAGTCGGGGAGCCGAGCGAGGATATTGTGGAGGCTCTGAAAAGAGTCGTGAGAGATAGCACGTCTAAGGGGGTTAAGAGGCTTAAACTCATATTTTATCTAAGTAATCCAAGAGACCTCAATTATCTCAATCTTCTCAGACCAGTATTGCTCGAGAATGTCTCGATGAGCATAGTTGTCGAGGAGAGGTCTATCAAGAACTTGCTCGACGACGTTAGGCTCGTTAAGGATGAGGTCAACGTAGTTATGGGGAGTATGGTTCCAGTCGAGTTCATGAAGGCGGTAGAGTTATCTGGAAGCAAGTTTAAGGTGGTGAGAGCTCATGGCCGATGAGAGATTCGAGATAATATTGACGACCGATAGAACGATGATGAGCAACCATCATGGAAAGGAGTTCATAGGATTCATGGCTACAGGTCCGCCTATAGGGATGCCTGAATCTCTCTGGATGTGGATAGCCGCTCCGAAGATGAAGACCGATAGGCTTGGAAGACCTTGGCAAGCCCCCTACGCCATGAGGAAGCTGGAAGCTCTCCTCCAAGACCATGGATACAAGGCGGCCATAATCGACCCAGACCACCTACATAAACACCTAGACCACGCGAAGATCTTGATGCTGAGCCATCACGACTACTTTGCTCTCTGCCCCCCGAGCTCCGAGTGGTGGCTTGTGACGAAGCGAGAGCCCGTGAATGCTCGGAGCTTTAGGAGGCTTATGGAGAAGCCTGAGATTAGGCGGGCGAAGAGAAATGGGTTGAAGATAATTGTTGGTGGCCCGGCTGGATGGCAGTGGCTCTATAAGACCGATCTTTGGGAGAGGTGGGGTGTTGACACGGTCGTCGATGGAGAGGGTGAGCGAATAGTCCTAGACTTGGTCGAGAAGGTTTACTCCGGAGAGCCCTTGCCGAGATATGTCTTCGTAGGCCCAAATGATGTCCCGATGATCGAGGAGATCCCGAAGATCAAGCACGCCAGCGTGAACGGCTTAGTTGAGATCATGAGGGGGTGTCCAAGGCACTGTAAATTCTGCTCGGTAACCCTCAGACCCCTAAGGTATATTCCATTAGAGATGATCGAGGAGGAGATGCTGGTCAACGTCAGGGAAGGTGTTAAGGGAGGAATCCTGCACTCAGAGGATGTCCTACTCTATGGGGCTAGAGGGCTTAGATTGAATCCAGACGCCTTAATAAAGCTCCACAAGCTCGCCAGAAAACACCTAGAGACGATCGCCTGGAGCCATGCGAGCCTAGCGGCGATAAAGAATGCCGAGGAAGAGTATGGATTGATCTCGAAGCTTAGGGAGATAATCTGCGAGGACGGTGTCCAGGATTACTGGGGGGTCGAGGTCGGGATAGAGACGGGATCCGTCAAGCTTGCGAAGAAGATAATGCCGGCTAAGGCCGCTCCATATCCAGCCGAGAAATGGCCGGACGTGGTTGAGGACGCCTTCGCCATCATGCATGAGAATAATCTGATTCCAGCCGCGACCCTGATCTTGGGCTTACCTGAGGAAGAGCCTGATGATGTCGTTAAGACAGCCGAGCTTCTCGATAGGCTTAAGCCCTATAGGAGTTTGATAGTTCCGATGTTTTTCGTCCCGATGGGGGTCTTGAAGGATAAGGATTGGTTCACGACTTTCAAGGTCTCGGATGAGCATATAGAGGTGATGAGGAGATGTCTATGGCACTCGGTTAGATGGGCTGAAGAGATAATCGAGAAGTTCTATCTTAAGGGATGGAGTAAATTCATATAGAGGTGATGAGGAGATGTCTATGGCACTCGGTCAAGTGGGGCGAGGAGATAATGAATAGATTCTACCTCAAGGGGCCGAGAAAACTTCCTGTCAAGCTCATGTTAAAGCTGTTCTTAAGATATGTGAGGTGGAAGGTCAGATCTTATGAGGAAAAAATGGGATGGAAACCATTAACCGTAGAGGCGCCTGTCATCAGAGCCTAAGAAGCGTTATCAGATGCTAGATTACTCTCCCCAATCCTCTGAGATCTCCTCAGCCTCCTTAAGCCTCATGTTCCCATTTTCATCGACTTCGAGTTCAAGTTGTGCGCCGCATTCCTCATGTTCGAAGAGTTCTCCGGGTAATGCGTCGTCTGGGATCTCGATCTCTCCCCCGCAGACTGGGCACGTCAGGGTTGGCATGCCAACACCTCGACCAAGTTATCGTCATCATCAAGCATTTAAGCTTTAACGACCTCATCTCAGAGATCATGGGAGGATTCTTGTGCCTCTTCCGCCCTCTATGGCTGAGAGGGGGTCTTCGATTAAGCCAGATGAGATTATCGCCGCCCTTACCCCATTCTTCACGGCTTTAACGCATAGCATGACCTTTCTATTCATTCCAGCTCCGATCTTCTCCTTAATCTTCTCGAAGTCATCGGCGCGGAGCTCGTGGATAAGCTTTCCATCTAAGATAAGTCCTTCAACGTCTGTTAAGATTAAGAGCTTCTCGGCTTTAGCCGCTATCGCGATGGCCGATGCCGCTTGATCAGCGTCGACGTTTAGAAGCTCGTGCTCAGATCCGATCGCTATTGGGGAGATCACGGCGAGGTATCTGGAGTCCAAGATCTTCTCCAAGAACTCTACATCGACCTCCTTTATCGAGCCCGTATACCCTCCTTTGATGACTCTTTTCCTGCCCCTCTCATTGACTATTATGAGCTTCTTCTTCCTAACGGCTTTCAATAATGCTCCATCGGCGCCGCTGAGCCCTATAGCTTTAACCCCTAATGCCTGTAATCTCGCGACTATCTCCTTGTTTAGCTTCCCAGCCATCACCATGACATATACTTCAAGCTCCTTCTCATCCGTGTATCTACTCCTTATCCCGCTTGGAGATGTTATAAACCTCGGCTCCAAACCCATCAGCCGCTCATATCTCGATACCGTGTCCCCGCCTCCATGGACGAAGATCAACTTTTTTCCAAGCTTGAAGTGTTTGGCCAAGCTCTCCAAGATCTTGTCGAGGTTTGCTTCAAGCGCTCTCCCACCAGCCTTGACGACTATCATCAACACCCCTCCTATGCTGGCTTGAGCGGCGGGAAACTTAACCCATCGCGCTCATCAAATCCCATCATCAGATTAAAGCTTTGAACGGCTTGACCGGCGGCTCCCTTAACCAAGTTATCTATAGCGGCCATGAAAGCAGCCCTCCCAACCCTCTCCTCAACCGCGAAACCCACATCGCAGAAATTGCTCCCAATAACATACTTTGGATCCGGGTATCCGACTGGAGGCCCTCTGACGATCCTGATGAATGGCTCATTCCTGTAGGTGGAGATGAATGATCTCAGGATCGCCTTCTCATCGACGCCCTCCCTAAGCCATGTATGAGCCGTGGCCAAGGCTCCCCTAATAGCCCCGACCGCGTGGGGGACTAAGGCGATCCTAATCTCCTCCCTGGCTAGCCTTGAAAGCTCTTGCTCGACCTCGGCCACATGTCTATGGCCTGAAGCCTCATAGGGTCTGATCACGTTCGCCCGCTCTGGGTGATGGGTTCCAGCCCTAGGCTTTCTACCAGCCTCACTACTACCCACCTTCACGTCAACCGCTATATGATCGAAGTCTATTAGATGCTCCTTTATCGCTGGAATTAGGGCGAGGATGGCCGCGGTGGAGTTGCATCCAGGCGAGGCCACGAGCTCAGCCCTCTTGATCTCCTCTCGATGGAGCTCTGGAAGCCCATAGACAGCCTTCTCCAATAGATCTGGATGTGGGTGCTCCATCCCATACCATCTCTCATAGTCTTCCGGGTTCTTCAGCCTATAATCTGGGCTTAGATCGATGACCTTAACCCCAGACTCAAGAATTCTTGGAACATAGTTTATCGAGACCTTAGCTGGCAAGCTTAGAAAGACTAGATCCGAGTCTAGAAGCTTGTCGAGATCAACCTTCACGAATCTCATTAGCCTATAGTATCCGCGTAGATGTGGGTGGACGTGGGTTATGGGCTTTCCAGCATATTCTCTCGATGTAGCGGCGACCACCTCAGCTCTTGGATGGGTTGCCAAGATCCTCAATAACTCTCCACCCGTGTATCCGCTCGCGCCTATAATCGCCACCCTAACGCTCATCTCTTAAGCACCAGCTTGACGTATTTGGCGAGTCTCTCAGCGACATCTATCTTGGTCGCCTCCATAAATCCCTTAAACTCTGGGACACCGTTCACCTCATTGACAAGATATTTCTCGCCGTCATGGAATAGGTCTATAGCCATAAATTCTCCGCCGATCACCTCCGCTGCCTTGACCGCGAGCTCCGAAAGCTCTTCATCGAGCTTGACCGCCCCAACCCTGCCACCCCTCGCTACATTGCTCCTCCAATCTCCCTTAGCCGCGCTCCTCATGATCGCTCCAAGAGGCTCTCCTCCAAGAACTAGAACCCTGTAATCGTGGTCTCCACCATCTATATAGCGTTGGATTATATGGGTCTTCACGGACTGGCTTAAGAGGAGTTCTCTGTGCTCAACTATGCTTTGAAGGGTTTGATGATCCTTCACCAGGGTCACGAGCCTACCCCAAGAACCTATCGGAGGCTTATCTATCGCGGGATAACCTATCATCTTTCCAGCCTTCTCAGCGGCCTCAGACCCAAAGGCTATCATGCTCTCCGGGAAGGGTATTCCAGCCTGCTTAAACCTACTTAGGGTTAAGATCTTATCTCCCGCGAACATTATGGAGATCGAGCTGTTTATCGCCTTAGCTCCAACAGCCTCCCTAAGAGAAGCGGAATAGATGGCCCTAACCATTGAGATGGGTCTTATCAGGGCCACTGGAGCCGCTTGATCGCTCCAAGAGAGTGGAGAATACTTCACGTTCGTTAGCTTGAGCTCGATTCCAGAGCTCTTTAAAGCCCTCATTATGAGCTTCTCTTCAAGCCTTGGGACATCGTAGAGTAGCTCGACCTCCCCGCCCATCCCTAAGACTCCTTCATAAAATCGAGTTTTCTCCTATAAAAATTTGACCAATACCTAAAAAATCCAAAAAATTAAAAATGAATGGCCGTTGGACATGAAGCTTTAAGGGCTTGGCTCGGATGCTAAGGATTCTTTGAGGGATGATGGCCCCCGAAGGAAAAATAAGAATTATTAAGGAGTCTTCATGGGATTTTGATGAGAAGCGATGCCTGTTAAGCGTAAGAGCCGTGGGAGAAGGAAGGGCAATAAGGGCAAGGAAGGCTTTGTTCAATGCGATAATTGCGGGGCTCTGGTGCCGAGGAGCAAGATCCAGAGGGTTACTAGGAGGGTCTCACTCGTTAGGGGGGATTTGGCGCGAGAGCTTAAGGAGAAGGGAGCATATATCGCCGAGAACGTGGTCGTTAAGAACCTCTGTATAAGCTGCGCGATCCACTACGGCATCCTCAAGGTTAGGGCTAGGGAGAGGAGGAAGGCGAAGCCATTCATCTAACGAGACTATAATCATATAGATTTTCTCCAATATCCTTATTTCCTCCTCGACGAGACTCAGTTCTGGGATGAAGGGATTATATGCGCTCACCGCCATATCCCTCGCGATCTCCCTACTCGCAGTATTCGGCTTAATTATGGTTCACTATAGGTTGATGGCCGTGGACTCAGAGCTTTCATCGATCTCATCGAAGATCTCGAATCTTGAGGATAGGGTGGTAAAGCTTGGGGAGAGTTTAAGCGGGCTGGCCTCTAACAAGTCGCAGCAGGTGATCGTGGTTGAAGAGAATATAACAGCCCCTGAACGAGTATATGAACTCGTCAAGGACTCGGTGGTAATGATAAAAGCAATAACCGTCGTCACAACCTTCTTCGGGAAATCATATCAGCATGTTGAGGGATCTGGCTTTGTCTACGATAAGGAGGGACATATAGTCACGAACTACCACGTCGTCGAGGGGGCGGTTAGGATCGAGGTCTATTTCCCGGATAAGAGCATGTATGAGGCGAAGCTCGTTGGAGCGGACACATATCTGGATATAGCCGTCTTGAAGATAGATGCTAAGGATAGGGTGCTAAAGCCATTAACCCTCGGAAACTCCTCAGAACTCAAGGTTGGTCAGCCTATAATAGCCGTCGGAAACCCCTTCGGATTCAGGGGAACCCTCACGACTGGAGTGATAAGCCAGCTCGGGAGGCTCCTCGAAACGGGTAGTAGTAAGAGGCCGATCCCAGACTTAATCCAGATAGATGCTGCCATAAATCCGGGGAACAGCGGAGGCCCTCTCCTCGACTACTCTGGAAGGGTTGTTGGGATAACGAATGCCATCTGGTCTAGGACGGGGGAGTTTGCGGGAATAGGGTTCGCGATACCATCAAACATAGTCTCAAGGGTTGTGAACTCGATCATAACCACTGGAAAATACGAGCATCCATGGATAGGGATAAGTGGGATTGACGTGAACCCCGAGATAGCGGATCTCATAAACCTCTCCAAGCCCGCGGGATTCCTAGTCATATACGTCAGCCCAGGGAGCCCCGCGGATAAGGCTGGTATAAGGGGAGGGACGAAGACCGTTAAGCTATCAAACGGGTTGGAGATAAAGATAGGTGGAGACGTGATCGTCGGAATAGATGGGGTTAAGGTTCTGGGGCTCGGGGACATCCTAGCCTACCTAGAGGAGAAGCTCAGGCCAGGGGATAAGACAACCCTAACCATAATTAGGAATGGAAAGGAGATGCAGGTAGAGATAACCGTGGGAAAGCTGCCAGCGTAAAAGGATATTTTATCCGCGAAAATCTAAGAAGATTGAAGGAGATGTTCACCCCAAGAGATATCGAGGTAAAGCTTCTAAGCTATGGCCCAAGGACAAGGCTCAGGATAAATGGTAGGGAGTTTAAGGTTGAGCCAGATCTGCTAATAGCCTTAGAGGGGATCGGGACATTTAGGGGAGTAACCCTCGAGGAGAGGTTTCAAGAATTTCTGGAAGCCGGAAAGGATCTCGAGAAGATTGCATTCAAGATGCATCAGGAATCCACGAGAAGGGGTCATGCATCGCTGACTACCTCTCTATCGCTTCAGCTCGAGATTAACGTATGTAGTAGGGTTGCCTCCATGCTTCTAGTCTCCCCACCTTTCGCATCATACCTACAAGAGTCTCAGAGGAGGAGAAGGCTTCAATCAAGAGACTTCATGATCCCAGGGGAGATCGCCTCCAATCAAGCGCTTAAGAGGGAATTTGAGAGGACGGTGAGCTCGTCTTATGAGGCTTATAGCTGGATGATTGATAAGGGGGTTGAGCTTGAAGATGCTAGATATGTTCTCCCATTGGCGTCGAAGACCTCCCTCTTCATAAGCTCAAGCCTAGAATCGCTCATCGGATTCATCCTAAGATCGCGTGAAGATTCATCGGAATATTATCCTGAGGAGCTAGCGTTGATGGGCCGATTAATTGAAGAGAGGGTTTCATCCATAGCGCCCGCGCTCTTGAGGGCGAGGATAGATTTCAAAACACCTCTCCCAACATATCCATACGCGAACCCCTATAAGCCTGAAGATCCATTGATGGAGTCGATCATAGCCGATGCGGGTTACCCTGATAAGCCCATATTATTGGGTTTGAACGCTTATCCAAGGGCTGTAGAGCATGCTAAAAATCTGCTAGGAGATCCATTCATGGCCGCCTCCCTAAACCCATTTATCCAAGCCCTATTCCTCGAGCCATTATCGCTTGTGGCCTACCATCAATCGATAAGGCATCGAACAGTTCCAACGGCGGTTGAATCTATATACTCCGCCGCTAGAAGAGCCTTGAGAGATCCGAGGAGAAATTTGATAATTCCCCCAAAGATAAAATCTTCTGACAGCCTCATGAGGAGATTTTACGACACAATACAAGCCATGCTCGAATCCTATCAGAGATTCTTGGATGAGAATGTGAGGCCATCGGATGCAGCTTATCTCCTACCTCAAGCTCTCAAGATCTACGTGGCGAGAATGTATAATGCGTTCAACCTCCTCTGGCCTCAGGGATATGTGGCCA
>JAGGTD010000074.1 GCA_021163925.1 Nitrososphaerota archaeon | reverse complement strand
GTCTCGATGATCGTGGCCGTGAACGTAAAACTCTTGGTAACTGTTCTAGCCTCAACATGAACAGATCCAAAGCAAAAACCGATTATAATCCCGATTATCAAGACAACGACGAAAAACGCTGCAATCTCCCTTAAACTAACTCTCCATCTCATTCTGGGAAAACCTCAGAGATCTAACAGAAAAACATGTTCTTGGGAGGAGGGGCAAAATCTCCTCAAGCACTTGGAAGAACTCTGCCAAATGAAGTTTAGATCGATGCGGGGGGTGGGATTTGAACCCACGAACCCCTATGGGACAGGGGCTCTCATCCATTTTTCATGGATCCTGAGCCCTGCGCCTTTGACCAGGCTTGGCTACCCCCGCCCCCAATTTTGTTTGTGGCTATGGGTTTTGATAAGCCTTATTCTCGTCTTATCAGGGTTCCGACCCTCTCTCCCATGATCGCCCTTCTAACGTTCTCGGGGTCCATCCCATTCAGATAGATTGTTTGGATATGGCTTCTCGATAGGACCTTGTAGGCCACCATGTCGATGAGCTTATACTCTCCAGCCTTATGCGAGATCTTCTCAACGATCTCCATGAGCTGGCTTAGGGTAACTTCCTCCAAGAGCCTCGCATCTGGATTAAGCTTCGGATCATCCGTATAGATTCCATCGACATCGGTTGCGACTATGAGCTTGTCCGCGTTTATCGCCTCGGCGGCTAAGGCTGAGACGGCGATCGTGGATTGGCCGGGCTGAAGCCCCCCCATTACGACGATCCTACCCCTAGACGAGTATTGGATCAATTCTTCGAGGCTTTCAGGTATTTTTTGGATCGCTCTCTCCCCTAGTAGGGATGCGAGGAGGAGGGCGTTTATCCTAGTCACCTTTACTGCTATTAGGTCGCAGATAGACTCATTTATCCCAAGAGCTCTGGCGGCTTTAACATATCTTCTCGCCTCCTCTCCCCCTCCGACGACGATGCACCATCGCCCACCATCATAGATCTCTGAGAAGAGTTTAGAATATCTCTTGAATAGGTCTATGTTTATCCCATCCCTCGTGGAGATTAAATGCCCACCTATCTTTACGACTATATTCAATCCTCGACTCCCTTCAACCTCTAGGTATTGGAGGGAATTAAGGGTTGGTCTACGGCCCCTTCTCGGTTATCTCCTTGACTACCCCAGCGGCGATCGTCATCCCACTATCCCTTATCGCAAACCTACCGAGCTCCGGGAACTCTGAATACGGCTCTAATGCGACTGGCTGAAGCGGCCTAAGCCTCACTAAAGCTACATCCCCGGTCTTCAGGAATGATGGATTCTTCTCGACCACTTGACCGGTCCTCGGATCCATCTTGGCTATAAGCTCGACGAATCTGGTCGCGGTTTGAGCTGTGTGGATGTGCATGACTGGGGTGTAGCCCGCGGCTATGGCCGTTGGATGGTAGATCACGATTATCTGAGCTATGAACTCCTTTGCCACGCTGCATGGATTGTCTGGATGGCTTACCACCATTCCACGCTTGATCTGGCTTCGCTCAACACCCTTCAAGGCGAATCCTATATTGTCTCCTGGAACCGCCTTCTCAAGCGGCTGATGATGCATCTCTATGCTCTTAACCTCAGACTTTATCCCCGGAGGCATTATTATCACCGTGTCTCCAGGCTTTAGAACGCCTGTCTCAACCCTCCCAACCGGAACAGTCCCAACGCCTCTGATCGAGTAAACTCCTTGAATCGGAATCCTTAGAGGCCTATCGATAGGCTTCGGAGGCTCCTCGAACATGTCGAGGGCCTCGAGGAGGGTTGGGCCATCATACCATGGCATCTTATCGCTCTTCTCGACCAAGTTGTCTCCAGTCCAGCCCGAGACGGGGATGAATGGGATCTTTGAGACGTCGAAGCCTATCCTCTTCAGCAGGTCGCTCACACCCTGCTTCACCTCCTCGTATCTCTCCTTGCTCCAGTTGACCGTTGGATCATCCATCTTGTTGATCAAGACTATTAGCTGCCTTATCCCGAGCATGAAGCATAGGAATGCGTGCTCCCTCGCCTGTCCACCCGGAGCGATTCCAACCTCATACTCTCCCTTCTTCGCCGAGACAACGAGGATCGCGGCATCAGCCTGGCTTGCCCCGGTGATCATGTTCTTCACGAAGTCTCTATGTCCAGGCGCGTCGATCAGGGTGAAGTAGTATTTCTTGGTCTCGAACTTCTGGAAGGCTAGGTCGATCGTCAGCCCACGCTCCCGCTCCTCCTTAATCCGGTCGAGAATCCAGGCATACTTGAAGCTCTCCTTTCCAAGCCTCTTAGCCTCCTCCTCATATTGCTGGAGGATCCTTTGATCGACTGCTCCGAGCTTCGTTAGGAAGTGGCCCATGGTCGTGGATTTACCATGATCGACGTGGCCGACAACTATCAAGTTCAGGTGAGGCTTAGCAGACATCTAGAACACCTCTCCCACTGCTCGGAAATATTGGTTATCTGGGATTATATATATTATTATCTCACGAGCCCTCCCAAGGCTTTAACCTTTACCAAAGCTCAATAGCTCGGCGTAATGGTTAAAGATGGCTGACGCCCTCCTCAACGAGGATGGCCGAGAAGGTCGAAGCCCCGGTGAAGTTCAAGATCTTCGGCAAGTGGAGCGTGGATGATGTCGAGGTGAAGGACCCGGGGTTGAAGAGATACATCTGCCTAAAGCCCACCCTAATCCCCCACTCGGGTGGAAGACATGAGCATAGGAGGTTCGGGAAGGCTCAAGTGAATATAGTCGAGAGGCTGGCGAACATGTTCATGAGACCTGGGCCGAATGGCGGGAAGAAGACGAAGGCCTTGAAGATCGTTAGAAATGCCCTCGAGATAATCCATCTAAGAACTGGCCAGAATCCAATACAGGTCTTGGTCAGGGCTTTGGAGAACGCCGCTCCGAGAGAGGATGTTACGAGGCTGAGCTATGGTGGAATAGTCTACTTCAAGGCCGTCGACATATCGCCTCAGAGGAGATTGGACCTAGCCCTGAGATATATCGCTCAAGGCGCTAGGGAGGCGAGCTTCAGGAATAGGAAGACGACCGACGAGGCATTGGCGGATGAGATAATCCTCGCCGCCTCGAATGACTCGAAGAGCTTCGCTATTAGGAAGAAGAATGAGCTTGAGAGGATCGCCCTCGCCTCAAGGTAGCTTCTCAACCAAATCTGATTATCTTGAAGCTCATCCCCTGCTTTAATGCCTCTATCTCGATGAACCTCGATAAACCTGATGTCATTATCTTTTTTCCGAGCACCTGCTCTATCTGAAAGACTCCGGCCTCATTCTCCATGTCGACGACTATTCTGATGGGTCTCTCATTCGGCTCGCCCTCGACTATCTCGACCTTCTTGATCGCGAGGGCTGATAGGGCGTGTATATCCGATTTTCCATGCTTGTATGGTATTCTAGCTCTCCCACCCGCCATATCCACCCCATCCGCGACCTTCACCACCCCCGCCTCAAGGCTTAGGGCGTTGATGTTCTCATCATGTGAGAATATGCAGTGGAGTATCTCGGAGGTGATCTTATAGGCTTTCACGGGATCTCCATAGATCTTATTGAGCATCCTTGGGAGGAATCTTGAGGCCAAGGCCACCCCAGATAGGTTATGAAACTCTCTATGAACTGCGTTACCTATGTCATGTAGATATGCTCCGACCATCACGACGAGCCTAGAATCCTCCTCATCCCCAACTCCATCTCTGACAACGAAGGGAATGAAACCCCTGTCCATGAGGATGTTCAAGATGCTTAGAGCCGCCCCCGCCACTATTCTGGAGTGAACTGGCCCATGATCGTTGTAGAGTAGTCTCTGAACGGCCATGACGTTCGCCATCGCGAGATATGCTTGAACCTGCTGACTCCTCTCCAACATCCTCAAAGCCTTCTCTAGGATTGGATGACCTTCAACCTCCCTCTTGAGGATCATTGGAGAGACTAATACCATGCTTAGACTTGCTTGGAGGGGATAATTAAACCCTACCCAGTAGAATATGCTTAAAGGTTCATGAGACAGTTATCGAGGATGGGATGAGAGGAGTTGAAGAGAATCGTCCCGCCTAAACCCGTTTCAGCCGGAATAATCCTATCCTATAGATGTACTGGGGAATGTAGGCATTGTATGTATGCCTGTTCACCTAAGTGGAGCGGCGACTGGATCTCCGAGAAGGACTTGTATAGGATCTTGTCCCAGCTCTCCGATAAGATCCAGCCGAGCCCACTTGGCCGAGATAGGGTTGGGATAAATTATGGGCTCCACTTCACCGGTGGAGAGCCTTTCCTGAACTTCGACCTACTTGTTAAGGGGGTTGAGATGGCGAAGGATCTGGGGATACCCTCCATCTTCGTCGAGACGAACTCCTTCTGGTGTGTCGACGATGAATCTACTAGGAGGAGGTTGGAGACCTTGAGGGATGCGGGTCTCGATGGAATATTGGTTAGCGTCAATCCATTCCTCGTCGAGCACGTCCCATTCGAGAGGATAGTAAGGGATGTTGAGATAAGTCGGCAGATATTTGGAGAGAATTTAATGGTCTATCAAGAACTATTTTATCACCTATTCAAGCGCATGAACTTGAGGGATAGGTTAAGTTTTGAAGAATACTTGAGGATGGGTGGGGCTAGATGGTTGAGTTTTGCGGAGCTGATCCCGATGGGGAGGGCATGTTATAGGCTTAGAGATTTATTTCACAAGTATCCCGCTAAAAGATTCCTCAAGGAGAGGTGTAGGGATAGCCTGCTTAGAGATTGGCACGTCCACATAGACAATTACGGAAACTACATGACCGGATATTGTGGAGGGATCTCCCTCGGCGATGCAAGAAACCTAGATCAATTGATCGAGGAGGGAGTAGACTTAGATGATAGGCCGATCCTAAGAGCGTTGATGAAGAATTTGGGAGAGCTCTACGACTTCGCCGTTAAGGAGTTTGGATATAGGGAGAGACCGGATGGATATATCTCGAAATGCGACCTCTGCCTAGATATAAGGAGACATATCGTTGAGCAAACAGATGAGTTTGAGGAGCTGAGCCCGAGAGAATTTTACGAGCATTTACTGTGATTTATCTCCTAGGCTTCTTAACCTTCCCCACCACTAAGAGGTTTAACGGCACACCATTTACTAGCTCCACCTTATATCTGACTCCCGGCAAGTCCCCCATGCTCCTACCAAGGGTTCCACCTATCCCGCTTATGATCACCTCATCGTGCTCGTCGACGACGTTTAGGGCGCCGTCTCCTGGGAGGAATGCCGTGACGACCTTACCGTTCTTTATCAGCTGGACTCTCACCGCCTTCCTGACCGCCGAGTTCGGCTGACGGGACTCGATTCCAACCTTCTGGATAACTATTCCCCTGGCCATGGGCGCGCCTTCAAGTGGGTCGACTTTCTCCTTGAGCCTGAGCATCCTGACTCGATATTTTCGCTGACTCCATCTAAACTTCTTCCGATTGAGCCTTAGCTTCCTCGCCGCGAACTCTCCGTTGCCCATCTCCAGCTCACGACTATCTAGATCCACCTTTTAAATCTAACCATGCTTTAGGATGAATGCTAGGAGGCTTGGATGACCAATCCTACTCCAAGGAGATTTAAACTCATGGAGATATGAATCCTCGGATAGGGGGAAGATTAAGGCGTCGGCCCCAACCCTCTCCGCAATCCTCACGATGGGGTCGATGAGCTCGATCGGGGGCCTTATCGAGTAGATCAAATCCGACTTCTGATATAATTCGATTCTTGGATCGAGGATATCGTCGACCTCCGCGTTTAATCCAAGCTCTCTAAGCCTCATTATAGAGCTTTGATCCACATCAACGGCCAATAAGGTTGTTCTTGGGAGGAGTTCCTTGAGTTTTAGGAGGGTCCAGGGAGCCGAACCCACCCCTATCTCGACTATCTTCTCGGCGTCTGGGTATAGGTTTGCTATTAGCTCTGCGATTTCGAGGAAGTATTTTGGGGGTTTAGTCAAGTTCTGGAGACCATTTGAAGATCCTCTTCTCCGCATTCTTCTCCAATCTATCCATTCTCTCCCTCAAGTCTCTGAGCTCGTCGAGCATGAGCTTTCTCTCGATCATGGCCACGAGGTTTCTGGTCTCTACAACCTTATCTGGATTCACCGAGATGCTCGTCGCGCCCTCCCTCACCAAGAACTCGACGACCTCCGGATAGTTTGATGGTGCTTGGCCGCAAATGCTGGTCGTGACCCCATGCTTCCTACAGATCCTTATCACGTGGCTTAACGCTCTCAAGACCGCTAGGTTTCTCTCATCATAGATCTCCTGAACTGCTGCGTCATCCCTATCTATCCCGAGGATGAGCATCGTTAGGTCGTTTGTCCCGAAGCTCACCCCATCTATCCCAGCCTCGATGAACTTGTCGATGAGGAGGACCGTGCTCGGAACCTCAACCATTATCCAGACCTTGAAGTCCGGTCCCTGCTTAAGCCCCTCCTCCTCCATTATCTTCTTGGCTTGGACGAACTCCTCGACCCTCCTAACGAATGGGACCATGACCCAGACGTTCTTGAGCCCATACTCCTCCCTAACCTTCCTTATCGCCCTACACTCCAACCTGAATATATCGGGTTCCTTGATATATCTGAATGCACCCCTATATCCGATCAGCGGGTTTGGGCCAACGTGGCCAGCCTCCTTCTCATACTTCTCTCCGCCTGGCAGCGCTAGGAACTCGTCAGGCTTGAAGTCTAGGAACCTGTAGACGACGGGCTTGGGGAAGAATGCTTGCGCGACCTTCCTGATCCCCTCGGCGAATGCGTCGATCATCTTCTGCTCTCCACCTTCCTCGATCAACAGCCTCGGATGTTTTCCAACGCTGAGCATTAGATGCTCGGCCCTCAATAATCCAACCCCATCCGCCTGAGTCTCCCTAGCAACCTTCTCGGCCACGTCTGGGATGCTTAGGTTGACGTAGATCTTCGTCCCGGTCACGACCGGGGCTTGGGCCACCGCCGTCGGCGCGGCTGCCTCAACCTTCTCCGCAGGCTTAATTAACTCTTCGACAACTCCCTCATAGACGACTCCAGCCTTCGCGTCGACTGTGTAGGTTTGGTCATCGACCATGTTCTTCGTCGCATCCTTCGCTCCAACGATGCAGGGTATTCCAAGCTCTCTTGAGACTATCGCGGCGTGGCATGTCATCCCACCCTCATCGGTGACGATTGCCCCCGCGACCCTCATGTATGGAACCCAGTCCGGGTTCGTCATCTTGGTTACCAGTATGTCTCCTTTCTGGATCTTCTTAGCGGCCTCCTCGGGGGAGAGGACTATCTTGGCCTTGCCGGAGTAGATTCCAGGGCTCGCTGGCAGTCCCTTGACGACCATCTTCGCCTCGGTTATCGCCACGGTTTCAGATCCGGTCGAGGGCTTCTCAGCCTTCTTCTTAACGCTCCAAACGGTCTCAGGCCTCGACTGGACTATGAAGATGTTCTCTGGGAAGGGTAGGTCTCTATCGACGGCGAACTCTATGTCTTGAGCAGTCCCATAATGTTCCTCAATCTTCTTAGCAAGCCTCGCGAGCTCGACTATCTCCTCATCGGTTAGACTGGGCTTCTCCTGCCTCTCGGGCGGAACCTCTTTGTGAACGGTCTTACCGGTCTTAGGATCCCTAACATACTCGACGGTCTTCTTAGCCACCTGCTTCACCAAGATCTTCAAGCTATCCTTATCCACCTCGAAGTGGTCTGGGGTGACAGCCCCTGAAACGATCGCCTCACCGAGCCCCCAGACGGACTCTATAACGATCTTGCTCGTGTCTCCGGTTACTGGATGGAGGGTGAACATCACTCCAGCGGCCTTGCTGTTCACCATCTTCTGGACCGCCACGCTTATTAAGACCTTCTCATGCCTGAACCCTTTCTGGGTTCTATAGAAGATCGCTCTGGGCGTGAAGAGGCTCGACCAACACTTTCTAACCGAGTTCAATAATTCGTCCTCGCCCCTCACGTTTAGATATGTCTCCTGCTGGCCTGCGAAGGATGCTCCAGGGAGGTCTTCAGCGGTCGCCGAGGATCTAACGGCCACGAAAACCTCCTTAGACCCAGTCCTCTTACAGAGCTTCCTATAGTTCTCGACTATCTCCTTCTTCAAGTATTCTGGGATTGGGGTCGACTCGATTAAGGCTCTGATCCTCCTCGAAGCCTCCTCATATTGCTTCGGATCCTTTGGATCCTTGATGGTCTCGTCTAGAATGTCGTATATCTTCTCAGCTATCTTCGTCTCCTCTATGAACCTCTTATAGGCGTAGGCGGTTACGGCGAATCCCGGGGGGACTGGTATTCCGGCTCTGAGCATCTCACCTAGGTTTGCGCATTTTCCTCCAACTATTGGGACATCCTCTTTTTTGAGCTCCTCGAACCACATCACCAACGGGTATTCTCCCTCTCCAGCCATCTCTAACCCTCACCACTCCACCCTCAGCACCAAACACACCAACTTATGAATATTCCCAGCCTCATTGGACTATGACATGGTCTATTTTGTGATGTCTTCGAGCCAGATATCGTATAAGCTCTATGGTCCTCCCCTCCCTCCCTATCGCTATCCCCTTATACCTGGGATCGACCGTGACGACAGCTATCTTCCTGCCATCGGTTCGCTCGGTTATCCTAACGGGCTCGGTGAGCCTCGCGGGCATCAGGGCGTTTTCGAGGAATTTCGCCGGATCGTCTGAATATTCGATCACTTTAACCCTCTTCTTAATCAGCTTGGAGAATCTCTGGATCTTCAACCCCCTCTTGGCCAAGACCTTCGGCATGTCTCCCGGATTAACTATGAAGACTATTAGGTCTCCGCGCTCAACGCAGTCCATCACGCTAGCTCCGGTAGCCGCCTCGAATAGGGAGATATACTTCATCTCCTTGTCGGTTAGCTTGAAGCCCTCGCTCAAGGTATAGCCGCCTAAAAAATTACCAAATCTTCAAGTTAATAACGTTTTTTACATCTCCTCTTCGGGCGCGATCAGCTCAAGTATGTTTGAGCTTCCAGGCTCGATCACCGAGATCACTGAGGCGGAGAATGGTTTTCCAGCAATATATCCGAGCTCTCTGCTTGAAACGTCGACTTCGAGGAGGGGGACATTGGACATCTTACAGGCCACCTCTATCTCCCTCCTGAGATTCGGTGGACAGTTTTTTGCTAGTATTATGAGCTTCGATCTTCGATGGAGTACTGAGAGATATGATTGCCTAAATCCTAGGATGAGCTTGCCCGTTCTCGATATGACTTCTAAATGCCTCTTAAGCTCCTTAGGCTCTATCGAGACCGCCGTCCCCATCCTTGAGAATTGTTTGATTCAAGGGTGTATAAGAGCCTTCACTTCTCAGGCTTCTCGGACTTACCCGAGCCGTCGGCGACCCCCGGATACATCATCATTAGGGAGACCATTCCAGTTCCAACCTTGATCTCCTTCCCTATCAGTATCCTCTCAACGTTCCCTCTCAGCCAGTCTATCTCTCCCCTGGCCGCTGCGTCGAGTAGGGTTTGGACGCTTATCTCGAACGCCGCCCTCGCGAGTGGGCTGCTCTTTAGCCTAACGACTCCATGTCTCCCAACTTGCTTCACGGTCCCGCTTAGGGTCATCATATCGGCTAGGATCATGAGATGTCTCACATCGACGTCTAGTCCCTGCTCCTCCAAGACGTGTTTAAGCTCCCTGATTATTGCCGCTCTAGCCGCCTCTATTCCTAAGACCGCTGCTATCTCGTGGATGTTGTTTGTCCAGACCCTTCTATGATCTACTTCTGGAAGCTGGATGACCTCCTTTAGGTTCGATCCCTCGGTGAGGATCACGTATTCTCCGCCCTCATATCTGAGCAGAGTCCGCTTAATCCTCTTAACCCCTTTAACCTTCATGGAGAGGAGCTTATCCTTGAGCTTGTCTAAATCCTCATCCGCCTCGGCGTAAACGGTTAGAGACTTCTCGGTTAAGTTGCTCTTCCGCTTCACGAGCTTCAGCATATTCTTCACATCCTTTAGGGTGGCTCCCTCGGCCTTCATGGCCTTCTCATCGAACTCGAAGACCACCGCGTTCTTCCTCAGGTTGAATCCAACCTTTGAGACTATGTCGTTTAGGGTCGTGTATTTGATCCTCTTGGCGATCCTCTGAGCCTTCACCTTACTCTTAGCATACTCGGGCTTAAGCGGTATCCTCATTATCGGGGTTGAGGGAGTCTTCCTAGCGTCGACGATCTCTATAAGCCTTGGAAGCCCTCTTAAAATGCTCTGCTCCCTGACTCCAGCGAAGTGGAAGGTTCTGAGGGTTAACTGGGTGCTCGGCTCGCCGATCGACTGCGCTGTGACGATCCCAACAGCCTCGCCGGGCTCGATCCTATTCTTCATATATTCTCGATAGACCTCCTCTATCAGCATCTTAAGCTCCCTGCTTGAGAGCTTCTTGGTTGCCGCGAGCTTCTTAACATTCCAGATGAGCTTTGGCGGGAGCTTCTTCTCATACGGTTGTAGGATTGCGTCGATGTCGCCGCTCGATAACGGTTTTCTCGCAGCTCCCTTGATCCCAAGTCTATGGATTACTATGTCTAGGTTTACGGCCTCTCCATGATAGCTCTTGGCGGGGTCTATTCCATCCTCGCCGTATAAGAATTGGACTATCTTCTTCTCATCCATCGTCCTAACGGTTCCATCATACTCGACGTAAAGCGACTCCAAGGCGTTGATGAGCCTCCTCTGCATGTATCCGCTCTGCTGGGTTCTGACAGCCGTGTCCACCAATCCATCCCTACCTCCAGCCATGTGGAAGAAGAACTCCACCGGATCCAACCCCTTCAAGAATGAATTATAGACGAATCCACGGGCTTTCGGGGAGAGGTCTCCGGGCTTGAAGAAGGTTAGAACCCTATCCATGAACCCTCTCTTGATCCTCTCCCTCCTAACCGCCTGCTGACCGACCACGGCGACCATCTGATCTATGTTTAAGGGTGAGCCTCTCGCACCGGTCCTAGCCATTATCACCGCGCTACTATCTGAGGAGATGTATTTCCTCGCTATCTTCCCCGCCTCCTCCCTCGCCTCGGATAAGATCTGGAGTATGTTGGTCTCGAACGCTTGCTCCAGGGTTTCACCAGGCCTAACCTCTATCCTACCTCTCTCATAGTTTGCCTTGAGCTTGTTGAAGGCGTCATCCATCTTCTTGAAGATCTTCCTAAGCTCCCTATACGCCTCCTCCGGGATATAGAGGTCGTCCACCCCGAAGCTGAATCCTCTAAGGTTTAGGTAGGTGTTGACGACCTTCACCAGCTTATCCATGAACTCTCTCGCGGCGTTTGTTCCATACTCGGTGGTTAGGCGGTGGAGTATGCTGTTCGCCTTCTCAACCCCTATCGCATTCTTATCTATGACGCCCTTGACGAGCTTTCCATCTTTTATGACGACCTCTATCTCTGGCGAGAAAGATGCCCTAAACCTGTGGTTGAATCCCTTTGGGAGGAGTAGGCTGAAGACCTGCTTACCACTCCACCTAGGTTCAGGCTTCTTTATCTCGGGCTCGGGCAGCTCCCCCTCATATCCGACCGCGGCCAAGATGTAGGATAGCTCCTTCTTGGTTAGATAGGTGTCGTCCTTGGTTAGGAGGTATGCGGCGGTGAGGAAGTCTCTGATCGCCCCTATTATCGGCGCACCATATCTCGGCGACAGGATGTTGTTCTGGACTATTAGGAGTATCCTCGCCTCGGTTTGAGCCTCCTCGCTCTGGGGGACGTGGAGGTTCATCTCATCTCCATCGAAGTCTGCGTTATATGGGGTGCAGACGCAAAGATTCAGCCTAAACGTCTTATATGGCAAGACCTTAACCCTATGAGCCATTATGGACATGCGGTGGAGGCTTGGCTGACGATTGAACAAGACTATGTCTCCATCGATTAGATGCCTCTCGACCACGAATCCAGGCTCTATCGCGGCAGCGACCTCCTCCAAGTCTTG
Organism: Nitrososphaerota archaeon; assembly: GCA_021163925.1. Lineage (GTDB taxonomy): Archaea > Thermoproteota > Nitrososphaeria_A > Caldarchaeales > Wolframiiraptoraceae > AUK039. The sequence continues at coordinate 5,247 of JAGGTD010000074.1, read as the reverse complement.
GGCGAACTTCAACCTAATCCTCTTCCCATCCGGTCTGATCACGTATTTCGCTCCAGGATACTTGTCCGGCCCATTCCTGACATATTGTTTAAGCCTCTCGATGTTCCACTCGGTCACCTTCTCCGGAACTGTTAGCTGCATGGCTATCTCTATCGGGACTCCGACCTCGTTTATCCCGATATTTGGGTCTGGTGAGATCACGGTTCTCGCGGAGAAGTCCACCCTCTTACCGCTTAGATTCAGCCTAAACCTCCCCTCCTTGCCCTTAAGCCTCTGGGCCAAGGTCTTCAACGGCCTACCGCTTCGATGGGTTGCTGGAGCAACTCCAGAAACCTCATTATTGAGGTAGGTTGTGACGTGGTATTGGAGGAGGTCTGCGAGTTCTGCGATCACGGGCGACGGCGACCCAGCGTTTATGTTCTCCCTAAGCCTCTGAGCAACCCTTAAGATGTCTACGAGCTTGTGGGTTAGGTCGTCCTCAGATCTGAATCCCGATTCAAGGGTTATCGATGGCCTGACATAGACTGGCGGGACGGGGAGGACGGTTAAGACCATCCATTCAGGTCTCGCAACCTTGGGATCTATCCCGATTAGTTCTAGGTCTTCGTCCTTGATCCTCTCAAGCCTAGCCCTAACCACGTGGGTTGTGAGCCTCCTCCTCTCAGAGTTAACAACCTCGATGAAGGTTGTGGGCTTCTCAAGCTCGATCTTATACTGTTTCTCGTTACAGTGTGGGCAGACGGATGCGGCCATGGCCTTCTGCAAAACCCTATAGTAGAATTCCAGCGGAACCCTTCCCCTCTGCTTAAGCTTCTCAAGCCTCTCCCTATACTTCTCTATCTCATCATCGGGTAACAGCAATCTCCCACATGCTCTACAAGTCGCCCTCAACAGGTTATGGATGTATTTGACGAAGCCCACGTGGATCACTGGAACGGGTAGCTCGATGTGGCCGAAGTGGCCTGGGCATCCGAGGTATGTGTTTCCACAGGTCTTGCATCTCTGGCCGGGCTCGAGGGTTCCGAGCCTAGGATCCATCACCCCTGTCGGTATCGGCATTCCATCCTCGTCATAGGTGTCTGGGTTCTGGATCTCGGCGACGCTCATCCTCCTAATCATCTCTGGAGATAGTATTCCAAACTTTATTCCAGCAATGGTTTCAAGTGAACTCGACATCTCCTCTACACCTCCTCCTTAAACAGTAGCTTTGGATAGATGCCCATGCTCATCATCTCCTCCAGCAATAGGTAGAATGCGTAGGACATGGTTGCGGGCCTCACCTCCGCATCCTTTCCATGGATTGGGCAGATGAACCTCTCCTGCTTCAAGTCATAGTAGACCGGTAGCCCGCACTTCTTACAGAAGTATGCCGTGTATTTATCGCTCTGCTCGAGAAGTCGATCTAGGAGGAGGAAGCTCGCTCCATGGGCTATCAGGCAGTCTCGCTCCATCTCTCCAAACTTCAATCCACCGCCCCTACTCCTCCCCTCAGTCGGCTGCCTCGTAAGCATCTGAACCTGCCCTCTGGCCCTAGCGTGTATCTTGTCTCTTACGAGGTGGTGGAGCCTCTGATAGTAGACCACTCCTATGAAGATCTCTGCCTCAAACTTCCTCCCAGTCAGCCCATCATACATTACCTCTTTTCCAGTGCTCTTGAATCCAAGCTCCTCAAGCTCCTTCCTAAGCTCCTCCAGCGGCTTGCCCATGAAGGGTGTTCCGTCTATGAACTCTCCCTTGAGCGCGGCGACCTTTCCAGCTATGCTCTCTAGGAGCTGGCCAACGGTCATCCTGCTCGGGAACGCGTGGGGGTTGATTATGAGGTCTGGAACTATTCCGCTCTCCGTATATGGCATATCCTCCTGTGGGAAGATCATCCCGACGACACCCTTCTGGCCATGCCTAGACGCAAACTTGTCCCCGATCTCGGTCGTGCAGAACGATCTAACCCTCGCCTTGATCAGCTTATTCCCCTCATCGGTCCTCGTCACGAATATGTTATCGACGACTCCGGCCTCAGATGGCCTAACGGCTTCAGATGTATCTCTCCAGATTATCTCCCTAGCTGGAGCTCTCTGATACTCCTCTAAGAATCTTGGAGGACTCTTGACTCCGACTATAACGTCTCCGCCCGCCACATCGGACTCTATATGAGCCAATCCATCAGCGTCCAGAACCCTATAGCTTTGCTCACCCCTATATCCTCTAACGGTAGGCTCTGGGATGCAGATGACATCCTTCTGGCCTCCGACATAGACTCTCGCCTCGACCTCATAGGTTCTATAGCTTAAGGATAGACCAAGCCCCCTCTCGATAGAGGACTTGTTTAGAACCACGGCGTCCTCCATATTGTATCCTTGGCCCGTTAAGACCGCGACGACCATGTTTTGGCCTATTGGCCTCTCATTCAATCCAAGTAGCTCCATGGATTTCGTCGTGACGAGTGGTCGCTGAGGATAGATTAGGACATGCATCCTCGAATCCACTCTTAGATCATAGTTCACGGCGAAGATTCCGAGGGCCTGCTTCCCCATGGCACCCTCATAGATGTTTCTTGGAGACTGATTATGCTCGGCGTATGGTATTATCGAGACCACAGCTCCGAGGGTCGCGTATGGACATATCTCTAGGTGGGTGTGCTCCTCGGTGAGGTCCTCGGGTCTCAAGGCTACGTATGCGTTCTCCTCCTCCTCGGCGTCTAGGAACTCTATTATCCCCATCGCGATCAAGTCTCTGAATCTGAGAGTTCTATTCCTCAAGGCTTTGATGTGCTCCTTCTTCAAGAGAGGCTTACCATCCTCGACTATTATGAGAGGCCTCCTAACCCTCCCCTCATCCGTGTTTATCCAAACCTCTTGGATGTGATCGTATTTGTAGAGGGCGAGGTTAACGCTATTACTTATCTCACCTCTCCTCCTGAGAGCCCTCAAGCTCTCGGCAAGCTTCTCTCCATTAACATGGTATCCGACCAACAATCCATCGACGAAGACCTTGGCGGCATACGCCTTCCTCTTCATGATCACCTCGGTGAGTGGGACGACTCCGAGCGAGTAGAGGGTTTCAAGGAGCTCCCTCTTCCTAGCTGGGAAGCTTATCTCGGCTGAGAGGGCTAGATTCTTAACAAGTCCACAGTTCGACCCCTCAGGGGTTTCCGCTGGGCAGATCCTACCCCAATGAGTTCCGTGGAGGTCTCTGGCCTCGAAGTGTGGCTGACTCCTGCTCAGCGGCGATTGAACTCTCCTGAGATGGCTTATTGTGGCGAGATGATTCGTCCTATTTAGTAGCTGGGTAACCCCAACCCTCCCACCAGGCCAGTTCCCAGTAGCGAAGGCGTGTTTAACGAAGTCTGTTATTATTCCAGGCCTGACGAAGGTCGAGACCTTAACCGGATATCTTGAGGCTGCTGCGCGCTCAAGCTGATACCTAATATCTCTTAGGAGCTTCATGAAGGCCATCCTATAGAGCTCCATCAATAATGGGCCTGCGAGCTTCAATCTCTTATTCGCGTAATGGTCTCGATCCGTGGGCTTCCTGATCCCCAAGCTCGTCTCGAGGAGCTTTCCTATCATCTCGCAGAGGAAGATCGCCTTCTGATACCTCGCAGCCTTCTTCATCCCAATATGCGGTAGGAATACGTTGTCTATCAGCTGCTCAGCCCTTTGAATCCTATACTCCTCCGCGTATCCGAAGGCTATCCTATTGCCGATGTATCTTAAGGCATCGTGCTCCGTATCTATTCCCTCAGCCTCCTTGAAAGATGGCTCGAGAAGCTCTTGAACCTCCTTTAGAGGTGAGATCATGTTCACGATATCTCTATCATTCGTCATCCCGAGGGCTCTGAGCATGATTATGGCTGGAATACCCTTATAGATCCTTGAGAAGAAGACCTTTATCGGCCCACCGGGCTTGTAGGTCACCTCGGTTCTAGACTGCCTCCCATAGGCCGCCGAGATCACTATCGCGCTAAGCTGACCAGACTTAGAGTCCTTCTCGGTCACCATTATCCTATTCGGGGCGAGGTCCTCGATCGCGACTATAACCCTCTCAGACCCGTTTATGATGAAGTATCCGCCCGGGTCTTTCGGGTCCTCGCCTATCTCCATCAGCTCCTCGTCGCTGAGCTTTGAGAGTGGGCAGATATCGGACTTAACCATGATCGGGATCATCCCAACCCTAATCCTCTCAGGCCCAGTTATCGGCTTTCCATCCAAGTATAGGCTCATGGTCACGTAGAGCGGGGCGGCATAGGTTAGGTTTCTAAGCCTACACTCCATGGGCGTGACATTCTCTATTACTATCCCCTCAACCTCCTCCACGATGGGCTTACCTATCTCAGGATTCCTCATCTTCAGGGTTAGGGTCCCATACTTCGTCTTAATCTCAAGGTCTCCGAGAGACTTTATGAGCTCTCTAAGCCCCTCCTTGACGAAGTAGTTGTAGGAGCGGAGGTGGTGTTGGACTAATCCCTCATCCTCTATGAATGCGCGCATAACCTCCCATAGATCCTCTTGAGTGAGCTCAACCTGCTTCAGCATCCGCTCTCACCCCAACTATCATCTCCTTATAAACCTGAATACCTAAAACCTGCACCCCCATATTACCCCAATTCTTTCACCATTTACCTGTAAGCCTAAATTTTAACCCTTTTCCCTTCCTCCTACCTCACTCCCCCCTAACAACCACCCTATAGTAGATTGCCTTCCCAGCGGTCTCAGAATCCCTCACAATCTCTATTATATCCCCGGGCTTCGCGCCCAGCTCCCTAACGACCGGATCTGAGACAAGTATCTTCGGGAGCTGTTGAGGCGTGGCACAATACTTCCTCAAGACTTCCTCAGCCTCTTCAGGGCTTAAAATCCTATGCTTCGGCACAAGCTCATGTTCGAGGATTGAGGGCTGCGGAGGCCGAGCTTTCGCCTCCTTCTTCTTCCTCAAGGGCTTCCCCCTCCTTCTCCCGGGCAACTTCCTTCAACTCGATGCCCTTAACGTAGCTAATAAGCATAATAGTGTTGGGATGTGGATCTGGGATGGTCTGCCGCCCTAAGCCATAAAACTGGAGTATGAGGACCCATTTAAGATCATGCGGGATCTGGAGAGAAAGGATTAGAGCTTACATATTCTCTCGAAGATTTTGTTGAGCTCGTCAGAGAGATATGTGCAGATGGCGATGATCCCGTTCTCACTTACTCTTATCCTCTCGGCGGAGGCCAAAACTATCAAATCCCCCCTCCTCGTCTCAAACTCCTCCTT
>JAGGTD010000058.1 GCA_021163925.1 Nitrososphaerota archaeon | reverse complement strand
GTGGCGAGAATGTATAATGCGTTCAACCTCCTCTGGCCTCAGGGATATGTGGCCATGAGAACATGCAGTCGTGCCCAGTGGGAGGAGAGGGAGGTGGCGTATGAGATCTGGAGGAAGATTGGGGAGAGATACCCCGAGCTTGGAGAGTTGATGGGGGAGAAGTGTAAGATATTGGGATACTGTCCGGAGAGGGAGTGGTGTCCGATAATCTTGAAGTATAGGAGTTATGGTGATGAGGAGCATAAGCGCCTCCAACGGACTTAATCGGGAAAGAAAAACATTAGACAAGATCATTTCCCAACGATTATGTGGAAAGGTCTACCAAAGCGTGGACTGGTTCGTCAAGAGATGGAGTTCAGTCTAAATAGATGATCTCAATATTTTCTCTGGATATTGCGGCGGCGGGCTTTATTCCATAATATCTACATGAGAACACCGTCAGCAACCTATGATTGAATAGGTAGCCGTATCCCTTGTCCTGGGGTTCATGGGCTCTGATCATCAGGTTAAAGCGATTCTTATCCATGAACTCGTTGAACGCCCTCCATCCAAATAGTTTCGCTCCACCCCCTCTCCAGCTAGGCGCAAACCACTCTATATCCTCGCATGGATCATTCCACACCAGTTGAAATGCTATAGGATTTCTTGGATCAATCTCACCCTTCGGGAGGGAACGGATTTCCTCAGCCTTCTCTAATCCCTCGGCAACCCCTCCATGGACACATATGATCCTATTTGGGAGTATGGCGGCATAGGGTAGCTGAGAGAATAGTTCCGCGAACTCACGATAGAGTTCCTCGCCATATCTCGACGCCACTACTGAGTGGAAGCCATACCAGAGATTCATCTGAGCCGACTCATGATTTCCCCTGAGCATTATCAGCTTATCCCCCCAACTAAGCTTGTGTTCGAGTAACGTTACTATGTTCTCGACCTGCTTCGGCCCCCTATCGACGTAATCTCCTAGAAATAGTAGGTTTAGCCCTAAGCTCTCCGCCTCTTTGAACGCATTCAGGGTTGTGTCGGCGTCTCCATGGGTGTCTCCCACTATCAGAAACTCTCCCCTCTCTCGGACTATCAGCTGAGGCTCTTTCGAAAATATCTCAAAGGATTCCTCGAGGAGTCTATGAATGTGCTCGTAATCTAGGTTCATCCAACAGATTTGGCCTCGAGAGGCTCTTAAACTTTAACGATCTTGTGGAAGAATAGGTTTAGGGCGGCTGATAGGGCGAATGATGGGAGGCTTGCCCCTATCTGGGGATATAGGTTTGTGATCATGAAGTATAGGGCTATGCCGATGAACCATGAGATCAACTGCCCAACCCCAACTCTCTTAGATCTCTCATAGAATTCCTCGACGCGGAAGCCTCCCTCCCTCTTTCTGGCCGCGTATTCCGAGACCACTACTCCGAGTAGGGGGACGAATAATCCACCTATCATCAGCAGAAACCACTCATACTTTTCCAACGGAATCGTTACGGCGAGAATCACTCCCAGAGCGGCGGCGGAGAGGATGAACTTCCACTGCCTGGTCTTTGGGGAGATGTTTTGGAGCGAGACCGCGGTTGAGTATATGTCGGCGAAGGCGTTATCCGTCTCATCCACTAGGATCAATATTAGAGCTAGGTTTCCGAGGAAGAGCATCGAGATCGAGGATACAATATCCCTTATCCCCATGATCAAGGCTATCGAGGCTCCGAGAAAATAGAACCAAGTATTCGCGAAGGTGTATCCTAGAAACGTTCCGAGGAAGCCGCTCCTCGAATCCTTCGAGAACCTGTTATAGTCTGAGATCAGAGGCCACCAAGAGATCGGCATGGCTATCACGAGGTCTAGGGCGAGGGGGATGGGCAGGCTTCCATCGCCGGGCTTGAAGAGGATCTCGGATACATTTGGTCTCGAGAATGCTTGGAAGGTTATCCAAGCGGTTGAGAAGTATACGAGCCAGATAGCCACCTTCTCAAGCCACTGCCTAACGACCATCAGCGGCCCTCCCAAGGCCAGAGCCGTGCACCAGACCGCGAAGACGATTATCCAGAACGGCTTGGTATATTCTCCTAGAATCGGCCCCGAGATGTTTGAGGCGGCGGCGCCCATTATCATCAGCTCGAATCCGGTCCACCCGACCAGCTGTATGACGTTGAGGATGGTGGGCAGATATGATCCAACTCTGCCTAGAATCGGTCTCAAGCTCACCATTGTTGGAACTCCATAATCGCTTCCAATCAAACCCGCCAATGCAAGGAAGATGCTCCCAATAATCGATCCGAGAAGCGATATAAGAAAGGATTCTAGAAGACCTAACGCTGGGACGAGGAGGGAGCCCGCGACGAGCACGAGCAACCCAACCCCTAGGCTCGACCAGAGGACGAAGAGGTCTATCGTCCTGAGGATTCTAAATCGTTGGGGGACGGGCTCTATCCCCCATTCTGGAGGCGCTCTAAGCCTCGGCAACCTCATTCAGGATTACGCGTTATATTCCAAATATAACTATTCCTTTGAGGGCAAAACTCTTCGATAGATGTCGTCGCTGAGCTTTCGACCAGTCCTCCTCTCCCACTCCTCGATTGGAATCGAATACATCTTTTGAACAAGATCTCTATACCATTCTGGGATTATGTTGAAGGCGCAGAAGGGAACTATCCTCCCATCGGGCATGAGATAATGTATGGCGCATCTCCTAACCCTCTCAACATCATAGTTATACTTGTCCTGGAAGTGCATCATCCCAATGAACATGCTCCTTCTATGCCAGTCCCCAACGCTCTTATAGTCATGCTTTATCAAGATCTTGAGCAGCATCCTCGTGACATTCATGCCAGTTGGAGCTTTCTTCTCATCTATGAACTTCCTGAAGTTCCAGAGGATCTTGGAGGCGGCTATGGCCTTACTCCTCCCAGACTCGATCTCATCAGCCCTATCTTGGAGATACTTTAATAACCCATCAACATCTATGAAATCTGTTATCGGAATCATCCTATCGCCGTCCTTAAAGACATAGGTTCCAGCGCCACATGCAAAGTGAACTGAGAGCTCGTATTTGGGCTGCTTGGTGAAGGCTTCGATGATATGGGTTACTGGAACGCATGCGGGAACCGGGAACCAGGCGTCCGCCGGAATCTGCCCATCCGTTTGCTCCTCGATCAGATGTATACAATCAGGGATGGTTATCCTGAATTTCTTCCTCTCTTTTCTCGGCATCATACCTGTCAGGGAGACTGGCTGGAAGTTCACCGCCCTCACAACGTCGACGTTCTGGAATCCAAATCTCACTATGTCTCCTAGCTCGTGATCATTTACGGTCTTTATCACGGTTGGGACGAAGACTATTCCATCGTTTAATTTCCTAGCATTCTCCAAGATCTTCGGGATCTCCCAGTAATTCTTGGGATTGGTCTCAGGCGTGACTCCATCCATGCTCAGGTAGAGGTTGCTGACCCCTGCCTCCTTAACCCTCCTATAATACTCAAAGTCATTCGCAAGCCTAATCCCATTCGTGTTCAACATCACATGATCGACCCCCTCCTCCTTTATCATCTTAATGATCTCGGGTAGATCGTCTCGAAGGGTTGGCTCACCGCCCGTGAGCTGGACGGAGTTTCCGGCAACAGGTCTCATCGACCTCAAAATCCTAACCATCCTCCTAATCTCCTCAATACTCGGCTCATACACGTATCCAGCCCTCTCAGCATAGAAGAAACAGTACCAGCACGCCAAATTGCATCTGTTTGTTACTACTATGTTTGCGAGGGCTGTGTGGCTCATATGGCCTGGGCATAGGCCGCAGTTTAATGGGCATGTGTATCCGAGTTCTTTCACCTGTGGGTTGCTTACTCCTTTTCCATCGTGGGCGTATTTCGAGAATCTATGATACATCTCCGCGTCTCCGAAATATAGCTCGGTGAATTCTCCATGGACTGGGCAGGTCTTTTTCATGAAGATCTTTCCATCGCTCTCGATTATCTCCGCTGGGATGACGGCATTACACTCCGGGCACACGCTAATGGTGGTCGATAAGACCTTTACCTCCTCCTTCTTAAGCGCGACCTCCTCCATTACGAGTTCAAGAGATGACATCATGGATAAAAATGTTTTAACCGAAAATAAACGGTGGAAGATGAAAAACAGCTCTCACAGATTTTGAGGCTTATATCGCGTATATTGGGCCAGGCGGCTAACTTGGCTCTCAATCTAGGCTCGATTGAACTCATAGTTAACCAATCTACTCATCCCAGGCCACGAGACTCATGCTAGAACACCGCATCCCAACCCTAACTAAAGAAGGGTGATATAGCTGCAAACCAAAAGATAGGAGAGTTTCTGAGGAATGGGCCCGGTGGGATTTGAACCCACGACCGCCCGGTTATGAGCCGGGCGCTCCACCAGGCTGAGCTACGGGCCCCATTGTTAATGCTCTTTGAGCTTAGATTTAATCATTATTAGATCCCTTCTCATCCACTAAGCCTCTTTATCGGAAAAATGTTAAATATAGTTTTTGGCCGTTTTAACCCGCTCAAGGGGTGTTGGGGATGGTAGGTGACCGAGTTCCAGGAGGCTGGTGACGAGTTTTCTGAGATAGTTGAGCTTGAAGGCCATCTAATAGACTCCTACATCCTTCCAAAGGTCTTCGATAGGATAATGGACTTAGGAGGGGAGTTCGAGGTCCTCGAATTCAGGATCGGGCGGAGAAAGCATGAGACGAGCTACGCGAAGCTCCTAGTCAAGGGCAAAAATCAAAACCACTTAAACCTCATCCTGAAAGAGCTGAGAACCCTCGGCGCAATTCCAGTCGAGGCTGAAGAGGTGAGGGTTGAGGAAGCTCCAGCCGACATGGTCCTCCCAGATGGATTCTACTCCACAACCCACCACCCAACATGGGTAAGATTTAATGGAAGATGGATTAGGGTTGAAGACATCTGTATGGATAAGGTGATAGTCGTGGATCCAAAGGCGAATAGGGCGTACTGTAAGGGGATAAGAGATGTCAAGAAGGGAGATTTGATAGTTGTGGGGGAGAGAGGTGTTCGAGTGAAGCTCCCAGAATATCCGAGGAAGGGCGCCGGAATCTTCGAGTTCATGAGTAGCAGGGCATCATCCGAGAGACCGACCCAGACGATGGTCAAGAGAATAGCGGAGGAGATCTACGAGATCAAGATGAATGGGGGGAAGATCGCGGTGGTGGCGGGTCCCGCCGTAATCCACACCGGAGCCGCCGAACACTTGGCCAAGATAATTAGGATGGGTTTCGTCGATGTCCTATTGTCTGGAAACGCTCTAGCCGTTCACGATGTCGAATACGCGCTGTTCGGGACATCCCTCGGATTCAAGGTCGACGAGGGCTATAGGATGCCCGGAGGAAATAGAAACCATCTAGTCGCGATCAATGAAATAATGAGATGCAGAGGGCTGAAGGGAGCCGTCGAGAAAGGAGTTCTGAAGAAGGGAATATTCTATGAATGCATAGTCAGGGGAGTTCCATACGTCTTGGCGGGATCGATAAGAGATGACGGCCCAATCCCAGACGTGATAACGGATATGGTTGAGGCTCAGAGGGAGTATAGGAGATATTTGAGGGACGTGGATCTGGTGCTGATGCTCGCATCCATGCTCCACTCAATAGCTGTTGGAAACATGCTCCCATCGACGGTCAAGGTGATCTGCGTCGACATAAACCCCGCAGTCCCATTAAAGCTAGTCGATCGTGGAACTCGTCAATCGATAGGAATAGTATCGGATGTCGGGGTATTCCTGCCCATGCTCGCGGATGAACTCGCGAAACTCAAAGCGCTAAAAGGATCGCCGAACATCTAAAGATGAAGAATCTAAAAGGGTAAAAGTTGAGAATCTGCTCCGGCCGGGATTTGAACCCGGGTCACGGGCTCGAAAGGCCCGTATACTTGTCCTGGCTATACTACCGGAGCGTGGGATGGTTTGCTCCTTTTATTCGGGGTTTGTGCTTGTTAATTAATGTTGAGCTATGGGTGTTTTGGAAAAAGGGTAATTAGCTGGGGATCCCGCTATGTTTTGGAGGTTGGCGGTTGGCGGCGATAGCTTCTAAGCGGTTCTCCGACGAGCTCTCCCTAATTCTCGGGAAAAGGATTGGGGTTAGGCTTGTGGATGGAGCTTGGTTTGAGGGAAAGGTGTCGGCCTATAATCCAAGCGATTACAGCCTATGGCTCGAAGATGTTAGGGATATGGAGGGAAAGAGCTTGCAGAAGGTCTTCATAGCCGGTAAGAGCATAGCCTACCTAACGGTTCTTGAGGCTGGCCCGGATCTCTCAAGGCTTGCCGAGAGGCTCAATAAGGTCTTCCCAAACATGGTTCGATACATTCGTGAAGCGGACGTCATCCTAGTCATGGATAGGATCAGGGTGACTAGAGAGGGCGTCGTCGAGGGCTCGGGTCCGGCGGCCGATAGGGTTAGGAAAGTGTATGAGGAATGGCTTGCAGAAGAATCTGGAAAAGCATGAGTCCGATAACGTCCCCCCTCAGCCAAGCCCTAAATCTAGCTAAAATTATCTCACAACTTTCAAAAGAGTATCAGGCCGCCAGCATGACAATTCAAATCTTCAGATAAATTTATCCACCATTCTCTCCCATAAAATTATCGATTAACTGAAAGCGTGTTGATCTACAGCAATGGCTTGCGAGGCAAAGATCTCTGGATGAGCTACATCTTTACAGATTACATGCTATGAGGGGGATGTTATATTCGACTATCATGAAAAGTGGTTGGGAAAGCGGATGGACTATTGAAGCCTTATTAATCCTAAAATGGTGGATCGATAAAAATCCCTTTAGGCTTGGATGTAAGGGTTCTCGACGTCTTCGCGGGATGCGGCGGCTTTAGCTTAGGTTTCGGGAAGTCTGTCACGGCAGCCATCGAGAACCACCCACACGTCGTCAAGACGTATATGTGGAATTTTCCATGGGTCTCCATCTTCCCGGAAGATGTTAAGAGGATTAGCGGTAAGGCTATAACCGAGTCCGTGGGCGAGATCGATATTGTCATCGGAGGTCCTCCATGCGAGCCATTCACCAGCATGAATCCTAAGAGGAGGAGAGACCCCCTCGATAGGCTCTTGACAGATCCTCAGGGAAGGCTCGTGATGGAGTTTATGAGGCTCGTCGATGAGCTTAGACCCAAGATCTATGTGCTGGAGAACGTCGTGGAACTCATCGAAGAGCCTCTTGGGAGAATGCTGAGGAGATTTTTCAGGAGGATAGGCTATCAAGCATACTTCAACATCTTGAGAGCGCATAAGTATGGAACTCCATCGAGAAGGGTTAGAGTATTCATCTCAAACGTCAAACTCGACTTGACTGGGATGGAGGAGAACGCCAAGTACGTGGATGATGCTTTAAAGGGTCTCCCACCCCTCGGAGAGGTTCCAAATCACCTCCCAGTTAAGGTTGGGAAGCTTAGGCTTAGGAAGATTAGGAGGCTTAAGTGGGGTGACGCCCTATTCACCTTTAAAGATTCGACGGGTAAGGTGTATAGGAATTGGGTGAGGCTTCATCCTAGGAGATTGGCTCCAACGGTTCATGGAAAGGCTAGATTCATCCACCCGCATGAAGATAGGTTGCTGACGGTTAGGGAGCAGGCGAGATTGATGGGATTCCCAGATGAGCACGTATTCTTTGGAGGAGTTAATAGACAATTTGATCAGGTTGGTGAGGCCGTTCCACCCCCACTCTCGGAGAAGATCGCGAAGGTAGTCTTCGACAAGCTCAACGAACTTTAAGACTCCTCCTCTCCCTTCTCCTCAGCCTCCTCGGGCAACATCACTTCGACGACACCTTTCTCATCCTTCCTCATCACCACTTTTATCCTCCTCGGAGGCTTCTCCGCACCCCTACTCCAGATGAGCTTGTTTACTCCCTCCGAGATCTTCACCTCCTCTCCCTTCATATGCCTCTCGGCGAATCGCTTAACTATGTTTATCGCCCTCTTCGCCCTCCTCTTTCTAGAAGCCTCATAAGCATCTCTCAACGGGATCACATAGGTTCTCTCCAAAACGACCTTGCTCATCTAGAGATCACCACCATTCAAGTCTTTATCCTACCCCTCCTCCAATGCCTCTGCTTAGCATGAAATCTAACCCTCCCATGAGTCTTCATCATGACCCAGCTTGGGACGGGCCAAGCCTTCCTCAAGGCCCTAGAGAGCTTCTTCTTCAAGACAAGGGTCCTTATCGTCATCGTCTACATGGAGATGGCTTAAAGATCTCCTAATAACCTTACCCCTTTAAAGCTAGATCCTCCTAATCCTGATCCTACGCCTACTTGACGATAGTCTAAGCAGGATCTGCTTCAGAGTCTCATCGGTTATGGGCATCTTAATCCTACCTGTATTGGCCAGCTGGATGAGCTGCTCCTCAAGCTGAGCCACCAGCTCGGGTTTAACAAGCCTCAGGTTCGCGAGCCTCTGCCTAGCCTCAGGGGTGAGGATCACCCTCATAGCAGCCTGCCTCTCAAGCTCCCTCCTCGCCCGCTCCTCTTCCTCAGCTATCCTCCGCTGGAGTTCCTCCATCTTCCTCTGCCTAATCCTCTCAAGCTCTTCGTCATCAATGGCCATTATAGATCGCCCCTCCCGTTTCCAAGCCATACTTGCTGAATCATACTTTTAAGCCTTAACGGTGTGCTCTGATCTAAGGATGAGCTTGGCAGCCTCCTCCAATAACTCTCTCCCCTTCTCGGTTAGGACTCTCCCCTTCCTGTCCTTCTTCTCGGCCAATCCAGCCTCCTCAAGCTGTTGTAAGATCTTCCTGATTATCGCTCCGCTGCCCTTGGCGAACTTCGGGGGCTTCGTCCCCCTCCTATGCCTCCCACCATACATGGTTCTAAGCCTTGAGACTCCGAGAGGCCCTCTTAGATAGAGTTTCCTCATGATCGCGGCCGCCCTAACATACCACCAATCTGGGTTTTGCGGAGGCCTCTCCTTATGAACCCCTGTCTTGACGAACATGGCCCATGGAGGAGGCTCTATAACCCTATTCTCCTTCAAGTAGGCGGCGACCTTCTCGATAAGCTTCGCGGGATCGACTAGCTGCACGCTCGACACCATCCAAGATTCAGCGGAGAGGACTAATTATTTAGTTTATCATAAATCGATCGACATAAAACAACGTTGGGGAAAATTGACTAAATGGCCTCAAGTATCTCGGCGTCATGAGCATAGTCCCCCGCAGATAACCACAGATTCTAATGGCTATCAAGGGCTACCTTTAGGATCTTGGATTCTCCTCGAAACCTACCACAATCATGTCAAAGAAGGTGATCGGCTTAAGCCTTTTGCCGAGAAGATTGCTAAGGCGGCTGAATCAGGTGAGATAAGGCTCTATTATATCTCTGTGTAAAGTTAGGCGTATGCAAGTAAGAGGCGACCTAATCCCTTAAATATGTGAATTCACATAATATGGTGATGCCAAATATTACTTTGTCCATTCCGGAGGATGTGTATAGGCGGATGAAGAAGTATAGAGAGGTTAGGTGGAGCGAGGTTGTGAGGAAGGCCATAGTGGAGTATCTTAGGAGGCTTGAGGAGGGCGGGTTTGAGCTTACTACTAGGGAGCTGTTGGACGAGCTTGGCGAGGGCTTTAGGGAGAGCTTGAAGAAATTGAGCTTTGAGGATTCTTTAAGGGGCTATGAGAGGATGAGGGAGGCGGAATGGAGAAGAAGCTCTACGACACGAGTAAGCTAATCGAGTGCTATAAGAGTAGGCTACCCGTAAGAGGATATACCACCATACTTAACTTGATAGAGTTTCCAAAAGCCTTAGAGCTGGACCTAGTGGTGATCTATCCCTCCAAACCAGACTATGAGCTCGCCCTTAAACTATCAACTGAGCTCCTCAGAATCGGGAAGCCTATGCCAGCTATCGACGCCGTTATCGCCGCGACCGCATTAAACAGAAAATTAAAGCTGGTTACGAGAGACAAACACTTCATGGCCGTCAAAGAAATTAGAGAAGACTTTGAGTTGCTCATAGAATAGTCCTCGCCAGATATTTTTCACCCAGAACTGATTCTCGGCGAGGACTCAGACTTTGATACGGCCTTAGTCTCCAGCATTATGCTTAATCACGTCTTCTATACTGCTTCACCCATCTTAAGACGTTTGCACACTCGTATTCCCATAGAATAAAAGAATGGGTTTCTAAAGAAGAGTTTTAGAAACACGCTGAAAGGTCTGGCGATGAAGCAATTCGAGCATCCAATGACTTCATAGCCTATTTATGGGAGATCGGAAGAGGTAATAGAAGGGGAAAGATTTTGGTAAGTGGAATCTATTTTTATCGCTTAACTTTAGTTTTAGACCTAGCCTTCTTCTCCTTGACAGCTGGAATCCTCTTGACATATCCGCAAGTATTACATCTTATGACAACGTGGGTGCTCCTCCTATCCCTAACCCTGACCGTGAAGGATCCAGGGATATAGAATGGGGTCCCGCATTTTCTACAGATGAACCTCTTGTATTGGATTGGGATCCTAACCCTTGCCTTCCTAGCGATCCTCAGAACGAGCCTCCCAGCCTCTCTAGCAAGCTCGGGCCTCTCCACCGCATGTCTCTTGGCGAACTCCATAAGCCTCGCAATCCTGTCCAAGGCGATCCTCCTATAATCCCTCAACCCGACCTCTTAGATGAGAATAAACCTAATAATCCTTATCGAGCTTGATTAAGCCGATTGGAGAAGCTCATCCTAGTCATAGTTGAGGCTGCGGTGGAACTAGTTCCAGAGGAGATCCGAGGCCATCCATCGGTTAGGGCTGAGGCTAGGAGGAGGGGGAAGAGGGTGGATGAGATCCTCCTAGATAGATCCTATCATCACGCGGCCATGAAAGATCTGCCCGAGAACTGGAAGCGTGGGAGACCTGACATAACCCACTTCACCCTACTAGAGGCTCTAGGGTCGCCGTTAAACAGGCTCGGCCTACTCGAGACCTATGTCCAGCTGAGAGACGGCCACGTAATCTGGATAAATCCAGAAACGAGGCTTCCAAGAGTCTATGAGAGGTTTAAGGGATTGATCGAGAAATTGTATATGGAGCCGGTCGTCAAAGTCGATGAGAAGATCCTCTTAAAGATGGAGCGGAAGGCGTTGAAGAACTTGATCGACGAGCTGAGGCCCGATCTAAAGATCCTGCTCTCAGAGGATGGCGAGGAGGTTGGATGGAAGGAGCTGGGCGAGCTGATAATCTCCCATCAAAAGCCCATGATAATGGTAGGCGGGTTCCCGAGAGGAGACTTTAGCCCCGAAACGAAAAAGCATGCAGATAAGATCGTTAGGATCTGGCCCACACCACTCGAAGCATGGACCGTAACCTCAAGAATCCTATGTATAATCGAGCAAAACCTAAATATCCAGCAAGGAAATAGTGATAGACGGCGGCCGTAGTCTAGTCTGGCGTCCTCTCTTAAACATGAGATTATACTAAACAAAGCTAAAATAACGACGTGAGCGCGTCATCTTTAAATTTGAATATTGGGTAAAGGTCACGTGAGGAAATGCATGTTTATTATGCGCATCCGAAGTTTATGTATAATACTAAGTATGAGATGAAAGATGCGGAAGCTATATCGAAGTATTTTCCGGGAGCAAAGATAACGAATCCTGCGAGGATTAGGATGCGTCATGGAAAATATATGGCAATGTATGCATATTATGCATCACTTCATGACGTCATTGTATACAGGCCCGTTGTGGGGCGCTTCATTACAGCTGGGGTATTTGAAGAAATATGTGCTGGAATTTTGAGAGGTGCTAAGATAGCGAGGATTTCTGAAAAGGCAGGAGTGATTACTATCGAGGAAGTGAATAGGATAAAGGATTATCCTTTAGACTGCAAAGAATCTAACTTACTAGGAAAAGCCTTCAAGTTCGTAGATGAAGCTGATCTAATAGAGGAAGTTAGTGACCTGAGGAGTAGACATAAGCTAACACCAAAATCAGCTTTGATCCTCGTTTGTACGAAGATTCTAGCTAAATCGCTTAAGAAAAGATGGAGCGAGGTCCTACAAGAATTCATAGGTGTTCGAGCGGAGTTTCCTAGATACTGGTTAAGAGTGATAAAGAGAGAGGAGATGCGCGAAAAACTTCTTAGGATGTTGCCCTCAATGAAAGATGAGGTCGCAAAGCTGATCTTACAAGCCTGTCTCAAATTTACTAGTTCATGGGAGTTACAAGAAAGCTTAATTAAGGGAAAATATGCCGCTCTACCTGAAAGGATATTAGCCTATTATTATGCAATAAAGCTTCGGGAGGAGAATTTAAGTTATGAGAGGATAGCAAAGGAGCTTCGGGAAGTTTTTAATTTCAAAGTAAGTCCCGGACAGGTGTATAATTGGATAAACGGTAAATATAATCCGCTGCGTAAATGTGGGCGAGTAAATGACTGCCCTGAGCTTGGGTACGTGATTGCTTCTTGGTTGGGTGATGGATCGCTGGCGGTTGATAAGAGGAATTGCAAGTATTATGTTGAATTGATCAGTACAAGTTATGAATTTGCGAAAAGATGGGGTGAATGCTTAGCAAAGGTCACGGATAGGTCTGAAGCTTACAGACCTCGATGGGATAAATACAACAAGAGATGGGTGGTCAGGGCCAGTAATGTTTTGCTATGGATGATACTAACAATAACGAAGGAAGATCCTTGGTTCAGCTATCCGATCCTCGAAAAATACCCGAACCTTGCGTGTATGGGCTGGTTCGATGCTGAGGGTAGCGTTAATGTAGCTGGTTGTAAGATCGTTGGAACCAATACTGACTTGCAACAAATAAAGCTTATTCGGAAACTTCTGCTGAAGCTATCAATAGAATCGAAATGGTACTCGCGGTTTGATGAAGGAACGGAATTTAAGTCTCCCAGATCAGGAAAGATTTATAAAAGGAAGAGAACCAACTACGATCTCGTGATATTTGGCAAGGAAAACCATTTAAAGTATAAGCAGCTTGTAGGGTTCAGCATTCCCGAGAAACAAAGAAAGCTCGATAATCTAATAGGCAAAACCTAGGTCGGTAAAAGCTAGATCTTCAGCGAAATAGCGCTTGGCTAAAAATTGGCATAGCATAATGGATATAGATAAAGAGGGGTAAGTTAAGTATATACGATGGATCTTCAAAAACTTATAATGCAGAGGCGGCCGTGGTCTAGCCTGGTCTAAGACGCCGGCCTGCCACCTCCTGAGGTAGGGGGTAGAGCGCCGGAAGTCGCGGGTTCAAATCCCGCCGGCCGCATGGATTTTTCAATATCCCTATGGTTCTCGGCTTAGATAGGCTTCTAGAAGTTGTTCCGCATCTTCTCTCCTCACATCCCTCAGAACTGGTCTGGAGTATCTCGCCCGTTCGACTTCGCTTAGATCTATCTCAACTATTCTCGGATCCTCCTTTAACCTAGAACATCTCGCGATGATCTCGCCGAGTGGGGAGACCGCCATGGATCCTCCACCAAACCTAATGTCATCGTAGCTTCCCACCTGATTAACCCAGAAGAGGAAGCAGGTGTTTTCTAAGGCTCTAGCTTGGCAGACTTTCTCGAAGAGTGGTACGGAGAATTCTGGCGAGGCAGATATGATGATTAAGATCTTTGCCCCCATAAGCGAGTATGCTCTGAAGATCTCTGGGAAGAAGATGTCATAGCATATTCCGAAGCCCACGCCTATGTCATTCAGCCTCCAAACCCTTAATGATCCTAAATGAGGTTTAAACCAGCGGCATTCATCGAAGACCGAGAAAGTCGGTAAGTGCCTCTTCCTGTAAATCATCTCCTCTCCTGAGGCTTGTATGGCTATTAGAGAATTGTAGAGGTATCCGCTCGGACTCTTCTCTGGGAATCCCACGACTACTCCTGTCCTCTTATCTTCAGCAATATTTCTGAGCTTCTCTAAGTATGGGTCTTCATCGGGGATCATGGCCAGCTTGAAGAACATGTCCTTGAGAGTATAGCCCGTGAGGGAAAGCTCGGGAAATATCGCTAGATCCGCCTCCTCGGCCCGATCCAATGTATCGCTAATCTTCTTGAGATTTCCTTCAACATCCCCTAGCTTTGGAGAGAGCTGTCCTAAGAGAATCTTCATCCTTAATCCCAATATGCTCCCCTCAGCAGCTTTAAGAGATAGTGCCCCCTAGAATTTATGGTTGAGGCGAATCCTATCCGCTAGGGTTTTTCGATTATGTCTTTCAAAAGATTTAAAGTTGGCGGTTTATCATCAGAACCGCGTCTACGAGTCTATTGCTGTATCCCCATTCATTATCATACCATCCATAGACCTTTACGAGATCGTTTCTCTCCCCGACTAGGGTTATGCTGAGCCCGTCGATTATGCATGAGTGCGGGTTTCCGATTATGTCGACCGAGACTATAGGCTCCTCGGTGTATTCTAGGATTCCCTTCATCCTCCCCTCAGCCGCCCTCTTATAGGCCTCCCTAACCTCATCTACCGTGACCTCTCTCTCAAGTAGGGCGACTAGATCCGTTATCGACCCATCAGAGACGGGGACTCTTAAAGCCCATCCATGCATCTTCCCCTTAACCTCCGGGATCACTAGGTGTAGTGCTGTCGCGGCTCCTGTGGTGGTCAGGATTATCGACATGGCGGCCGCTCTCGCCCTCCTCAAATCCCTATGAAACAGGTCTAGGAGCCTCTGATCATTCGTATATGCGTGGACCGTCGTCATGTAGCCCTTCTTTAGGCCGAAATTGTCTAGGAGAACCTTGACCATGGGGGCTAGGCAGTTTGTGGTGCATGAGGCCAAGGAGATAACATCATGCTTCTTCACATCCAGCATCTCGTCATTAACTCCTGGGACTATGGTTACGTCGGCGTCTTTTGACGGGGCTGAGATTATGACCTTCTTCACCCCATTCCTGAGGTGTTTCGCCGCATCCTTCCTCGCCCTAAACCTCCCAGTAGACTCTATCACCAGATCTACGTCCTGCTCATGCCACGGTATCTGAGCTGGATCCGGTATAGAGTATCCGCGCATCTCATATCCATCGATCCTTATACCACCTTCAGTCGCTTCAATCCTTCGGTTAAGCTTTCCGTGAACCGAGTCATACTTCAATAGAAATGCTATGGTCTTCGGGTCGGTGAGATCGTTGAAGGCCACTATCTCAAAGCTCTTCCCATACTCTGGATGTTGGAGGGCAGCTCTCGTAAAGAGTCTCCCAATCCTACCCATCCCGTTTACCGCTACTCTCAACATCGTTGGCATTTAGAGTTCTATGTACTTTTAACCATTTTCTCAGCCAAGTTATGAATAGAGTCGTTTTGGGCTGGGTTGTCGGCGCGAGTGCATAAAGGTTATATGTAGAGGATTGCATAGAAATTGCATGAAAAAGCATAGGACTAGCATAGAGTTCCCCCTAGATCTTTGGAATTCCTTAAAATCCCATGTCCCACCCCGTAAGCGGAGCGCCTTCATAATCGAGGCGGTTAAGGAGAAGCTCATAAGAGAGTCTATGAAGTGCCTCGTCCTCTGCGGTGGTCCAGGAATAGGTATGAGGCCCTTAACTATCAGCATCCCGAAGCCTATGATGCCTGTGGGCTATAAGCCGATCCTCGAACACCTGATTCTGAAGCTTAAGGAGCAGGGGATCTATAACTTCGTCCTAGCGATAGGTTATCTTGGAGAGCATCTAATCAAGTATTTCGGGGATGGAAGCGCCTTGGGAGTGAATATTCAGTATTCGCTTGAGAAGAGCGCGCTTGGAACGGCTGGAGCGATAAAGAATGCTGAGAAGAAGCTTAATGGAACCTTCTTGGCCGTGAATGGAGACATACTCTTCAACGACCTAGACCTCTCAAACCTCCTAAGATATCATATGAGGAAGGGCGGGGTCGCGACCATAGTTTTGGCGAGGGTTGAGGATGCGAGTAGATTCGGCCTAGTCTCGGTGGATGATGATGGTAGGGTGATAGCGTTTAGGGAGAAGCCTAGACAGCCCGCCTCAGGCCTCGTTAACGCTGGGATCTATGTCTTCGAGCAAGAGATCTTCAACTATATCCCATCCGGAAAACCTTCGTCGCTCGAGGAGGACATCTTCCCAGCCCTCGCGGATAGGGGGAAGCTCTACGCCTATATCCATGACGGGTATTGGGTGGACGTGGGCGCTCCCGAAGACTATGAAAGGGTCTGTAGAGACTTCTTTGAAGGCGTTTTAGACTGAATTCTACCAATTTCTGAGTATAAACTCATCTTTTAAAATCGGCGAGGCTGGAATCGAATCAGCCATGGGTATGTATCATAGATTGAGCTTACTGATCTCAGCAACCTCGATCTTCGGAGCCTTGGCCTCGATCCTCGCAATACTCCCCCTAAGCATCCCATATCCCCTAATACCATATCTAAAGTTCGATCTCGCGGAGATCCCGGTCATGATCGCGCTATTATGCTTTGGCCCTATCTCAGGTGTGGGGTCTGCGCTGATCTATTGGGCTATCCTGCTCTGGAGAGGTGAGTTCTCGCCTATCGGGCCTAGCATGAAATTCTTAGCGGTCTTCAGCATGTTGCTTGGGCTTTGGATCGGGGCTAAAATATTCAGGGGATCTAAGTTCACGCTCCATCTAAGCTTTCTCCTCGGAGCACTTTTCAGGATATTGAGCATGACGGCCATGAATTATCTCATAGCATATCTCCTATTCCCAGACTTCATGAGCTTGGCGGCGAGGGCGATCTCCCTAGCCTTGGGCATAAACCTCTCAGGGGGGCTTTCATGCTTAATCACAGTCTTAGCCTTCACAGCGATCTTCAACCTAATCCACTCAACCCTAAGCATAGCTCCATCGATCCTAATCGTGAAACATATCTCATCCAGGAGACTTCTCCATCTAAAGAAGACTTGGTATGCAATGCTCTTGGAGAAGGGTTAGGGTTGCCTGGACAGGAGTTCGTCGGCGACCTTCAACGCCCTCTTCATCAAATCCTCCTGAATCCTCCCCTCCTCAACCGCTCTCTCAAGCTCTTCAACATCTATCATCCTCGCCTCACCGTTAGGCTTCACGACCACATCGACCTCGAGGTCGAAGTAATGTATGTGATCTGGGTAGAGGGCTATGGGCGTGCAGACATTATAGTATGAGCCTTTCGGGATTCCGGAGATGTTGTAGTAGCTGGTCTTCATCCACCACTCAAGCCTCCTCGCCTCGGTCAACGCGTAGTCTCCCGGGCTCTTCTCAACTCCTAATCCATCATAGACTCCGCATCCGAGAATCCTCCTCTGGATCTTCACGGATTCATCCCTTCTCCAGGTGACGGTTCCGGGCCCTATCCTTATCCTCTTTCCATCGAGCTTTGAGTGGATTATCTTGATCTTCGCCCTAAGCCTTGGGACCATCTTCCTAACCTGCTCATCGAACATCTTACTCATCTCATCCGGATCCATTAATCCTCTCTCGACGAGGTCTTCAGCGAAGCTTACCATGCTCGATAAAGCCTCTCCCCCAGCCCTACAATAATGGTGCCATGGAACCGTGTAGGCGACCCTCGATCGAAGCTCATCGAGCTTGAGCTTGGCCTCGGTTGGGAAGCCTATTCTGGCCATCGCGGCCTTCCCACCCCTCATGAGTCTTAAGACTATCAAGTCCTCTAAACCTCCTCTAAGCGCCTCAATGATGGATTCGACGGCCTCGGCCTCACCCCTAACCTCGATATAATGTCTATCGTTGGTGGAGTCGGTTATGCTTGCGTCCGCATCCCCCCTCGAATCCAGCCCAAATCTCTCGACTTGGGACCTCGTCGGGTTTACGATCTCGAAGCCCTTATCGAGGAGCAAGACTATTAGGGCCGTCGAGTAGATTCCCCGAACCTCAAGTCTCATCGCTCAAATGGATCTCAACTCTTGAGGATTTTAAGGCTTAGCCGATCGTTGGAAACCGGTTTCCAACCCAAGGCTTATCCACTTTCCCAAGCCAGTTTAATTCGAGGTGATGCGATGTGATAGGATTGGTTGAGAATAAGAGGATACTGCTCCTAGCGACCCTTCTAGCATCCGCGCTGATCGCCGCAGCCCTCTTCACAGCGATAGCGCCGACCGCGGCCGCACCAACATCGAGAGGATTTAGGGCGATATTGAAGGACGGCGTTGTAGAGCTATACCGAGACGGCGAGCTCGTCAAGACGATTAAGGCTCCGGAGGGTGCGAAGAGCGTAGAGGTCTTTACCAGCGAGGACGGCAGGATATACTTCAAGTTCGAGGTCGAGGCTCCTCCTTTCCCCGGAAAAGATCTCGAAGAGAAGGCCATGGAGATAGTCAAGAATAGTCCGAGGGTTGAGG
>JAGGTD010000059.1 GCA_021163925.1 Nitrososphaerota archaeon | reverse complement strand
AGAAGTGGGAGATGGTTTGCGGCGGAGCACTGGAACCTCGACGCAGATCTCGTTTGCCTAGGGCCACAGCTCTCATCAGGTCTCCCGCTTGGAATAGTCTTGGCTAGGGAGAGCATCCTAGACCTGGAGCCTGAAACATTTGAGTCGACTACTGGAGGGTGTCAGCTCTCGATAGCGTCGGCCCTGACAACTCTCAGAGTGATGAGGGATGAGGGGCTTGTTGAGAGGGCTGGAAGACTTGGGAGGAACATCCTCAGGAGACTTGAGGACTTGAAGGATGAGGGTGGACTGATTGGAGATGTTAGGGGGATTGGGCTTATGATCGGATTAGAGTTTGCAGGGGATTCGGAGCTTGGTCAGAGGCTGGCCAAGATGTTCGTTAAGGAGTGCTTCAGGTCGGGCTTGATAATCAGGAGACAGCTCTCGACCATAATCTTGACCCCGCCCTTAAACATAGATGAGAAGCTCTTGGAGAGGGGATTGGAGATACTTGAGGCCAAGATGAGAGAACTCTCAAGATCTAAGGAAACTGTATGCTAGAGCTTCTCATCTTCTCAGACTCCACCATATCCACATGTTCAAAGGCAATTCTCCTCTATACTATCTCGAGCTTCTTTAGCCTTATCCCCTTCTTGTGGATCGTGTATCCGCATTCCTTGCAGATCAGCTTTAGGGTTTGCTTCTGGGTTAGCTTCGCCTTCTTCCTCTGAATTGGGTATTTCTGGCCCCCGTATCCATGTAGCTCCCGCTCATGTCTTCTAGCGCCTATCGCCAAAGCCCTATCCTTACCCTTCTTATACAAGACGACCTTATGCTCGGTATGTTTACGGCATCTCGGGCAATAGGTCCTGATAGTTGCGGGAACCTTCAACCTTAATCGGCTCCTCAATACCTGTTCTACTATTTATAGAATTCCATGAAATAGTTATAGCATGCCTAGACTGAAGAATTGAAGGAAGATGTCTGAGATCGACTGGAGCAAGCTGATCCCAAAGCCTAGGTCGAGCTTCCTACTAGTCCAGTGCAATGAGTGTGGGAATAAGCAGATAGTCTTCGATCACGCCAAGACTCTGGTCAAGTGCCAGGTCTGTGGGGCGATTCTCGCCGAGCCCCGCGGAGGTAAGGCGAAGATCTTGGGGAAGATCCTAGAGAGATACGGCTGACATATTCTCCTAAATCTTCACCGATCGAGGGCAAGCTCTCAATAGAGTGCCAAATATCGCCTGGCCCATCCATTCCCTAGATTAATTTTCCGAGACATAGCCCCTTTCTCAATATGGAGGAACAGTTTATGAGCTGGAAACGGGGAAAATTCGTGGAGTGGGAGATATCGGAGGTGGGATGAGCTTATGGATGCGATAGTCGTCGAGAACTTAACCAAGTATTATGGCGATCTTCTCGCGGTGAACGGCATAAGCTTCAGCGTCAAATGGGGAGAGCTCTTCGGATTTCTAGGCCCTAATGGGGCGGGGAAGACGACGACCGTGAGGATGCTATGCGGTCTGACGAAGATAAGCAGCGGAGAGGCTTATGTAGCTGGATACAGCCCCATCAGAGAGCTTAAGCTCGTTAAGAAGGTGATCGGCCTCGTACCGGATACATCAAACCTTTATCCGGAGTTAACATGTTGGGACAACCTCATCTTCACCGGAGAGATGTATGGTCTCGGGAGAGAGGAGCGGGTCAGGAGAGCCCGCGAGCTCCTTGAATTCTTCGGCTTACTAGACAAGAAGGATTCTAAATTTGATCAGCTCTCGAAGGGTCAGAAGAGGAAGCTCACGTTGGCGGCGGCCCTCATGCATAGGCCAAGGATATTGTTCTTGGATGAGCCCACCATAGGTTTAGATGTGAGGAGTAGAAGGATGATATGGAATATGATAAGGGAATTGAACGAGAGTGGGCTGACGATATTCCTTACGACGCACAACATATATGAGGCATTCAACCTATGTGATAGGATAGCCGTCATAAACAGGGGAGAGATAATCGCCAACGGCAGCCCCGCCGAACTAAAGAGGAGATTCTCGGGTAGCGAGGTGCTCGAAGTATCCTTCGATGGAAAGATGAGTGTGGAAGAGATCTCACGGATCCCAGGAGTCATAAAGGCTTCTAGATCCGGAGAATCCTTCATGATCGTGGTCAGCGATCCATTATCCGTGATGGAAGAAATCGTAAGGAAGGCCAAGTCTAAGGGGATCTCCCTAAATTACGTGAACTTGAGGGGGGCTGATGCCGAGGAGGTCTTCCTCAGGATAATAGGTGATGCAGATGCTTGATGAGATCCGCGGAGCACTATACATAGCCAAGAAAGATCTAAAGGAATACTATCTTAAGCCGCCTACGGTAAGCTGGGGAATCGCTTTCCCGCTTGTCTTCGCATTCGCCTTCATGCTTAGAGGATGGGATAAGCTTTGGCTCGCCTCAGGGCTTCTAACCCTATCGCTTTTCTTCGGCTCGACTTCCATGTCTGCCGCCTCCATAGTGTTTGAGCGGAGGATGAAATCTTTTGAGAGGCTCCTACTATTTCCGATAAGCTACTTCGGCGTGGCGTGGGGTAAGTCTCTCAGCAGCTTCTTCTTCGGCCTCCTCTCATCGATCCCAACCGTGATGATCATTCAGCTATTTCTCTCCATATCCCCGCATAATCCCGTATTGCTGGCGCTCTGCATAGTGGGGTCAGCTCTACAGTTCTCCTCCATGGGGGTTCTATTAGCCTTCGCCGTGAAGGATCCTGCACAGGCCATGACCATCTTCAACACCATTAGATTTCCGATGATCTTCCTATGCGACGTAATAATACCGGTTAGCAAGCTTCCCAAATATCTATCCCCAATAACGCTCGCAATGCCGTTAACATACTCGGTCGAAGCGATAAGGTACGCCCTCATCGGAAACTACGACATCGTGCCTCCTCAGATATCCATACCCATAACCTTCATCTCGTTCTTCGTGTTCCTCTACCTCGCCGAAGTCCTGATAAAGAGGAGTATACCGTAAATGGCCGAGGAGCGATTTCAGGATTATTGATCCATGACAATCGGTTTGCAGAGCCTCACCGAAACATGGCTGGAATTTTAGATTCAGCCGCCTGACGTTAATCATATAGCTGACAGTTGGTTGTTGAACATTGATAGATGGAGGGCGAGCTTCTATCGCTGTCGGCGGCTTTTTGCTGGGCTCTGGGTGCTTCCATATATAAGAGAAGTCTATCAAATGTGAGTCCGCTAACCCTTAACTTGTTCAGAAGCTCTTCTGCGGCCATGTTCATCTTCCTAATGCTTCTTCCATCTCAGAGTTTAAGTCACATGCCTGAGCTGCCCCTAAGTCTGGCTGGTTTAATATGCCTCACATCTTTAGTGACTTGGGGTCTCGGCGACACCTTATACTTCCTTGGCTTAAAACTCATAGGGGTTGGAAGAACGGTTCCGATGGCCTACTCATATCCTCTCTTCGTGCTGCCGATAAGCATTCTACTGCTAGGTGAACCATTAACAATACAGATAGTTATCGGAACTATATGTGTGGTCACCGGAGTATGGGCGATGACGGGAGAAGCACGGGAGGAGATTCGATCCCTAAGAGATTCAAAGCTTGGGGTAATGGCGTCCTTAGGGGCGGCAGCTTGCTGGGCGTTTGGAACCACTTGCTTCAAAATGGTATTAGCATATCTCGACCCGGTATTTCTATCGTTTCTCAGGCTCGTCTTCCTGATCCCCTTCCTAGGGATCATGTCATTAACGTCGTCTAGAAACCGGCTATGCATTAAGCAGCTATCCAAGCTTGACATAGGGTTAATGGCTTTGGGCGGCGTAATAGCGATAGGCGTCGGCGACACCATATATCTAGTTGGATTGAATATGACCCAAGCGAATATCGCCGCGCCGCTAGGTTCAACCACGCCTCTCTTTTCAACAGCCCTCGCCTTAATACTCCTCAAGGAGCGCCTCTCAAGCAAAACCGTGGCTGCGGCGCTAATTATAACCCTCGGTGTAGTTCTCTTAAATATTAGGACTTGGCCCACAGCTCTATGAATGCTCGTTAAAAGCTTAACTGAACGAGTTCCTGAGATGTGTTTCTTAAATAGTGAACTAATTCTAAGGATAGATAGGTATGGCCGAGCTGGTGCGACCTGATTCTCCTGAGATAGGGGAGCTCGTGATAGGGGTCGTTAAGAGGGTTGAGAGATATGGGGTATACGTCGATTTGGTGGAGTATCCGGGCTGGGAGGGGTTCGTCCACATCTCCGAGATCTCGCTCAAATGGGTTAGGAATATCAGGGATTATCTCAGGGAGAGGCAGAGAGAGGTCTTCAAGGTCTTGAGGATGAATATGGATGCAAAGCAGGCCGACGTATCTCTCAGAAGGGTCTCGAAAAGGGAACGCACCCAAAAGCTATTGGAGTGGAAGAGAACTCAGAGGGTCATGAGGGTCTTACATCTACTCGCCGAGAGATCTGGGAGGAGCTCGGAGGAGATAAACTCTATGCTCGTGGAGCCTGCTGCCAAGCGCAACCTAGCCCTATATGATGTCTTTTTAGAGATCTTAGACTCTGGAAAGCTTCCAAGTTGGATGAAGCTTGATGAGGAGCTCTCAAGACTCCTACTTGAGCTGATTAGGAAGGAGATAAAGCTTAAGAAGATAGCCTTAAAGGCCACCCTCAAGCTCTCGATCGCAACCGGAGATGGTGTCGAGGTGATTAGGAGGGCGATAAGGGAGGGGTTGAAGGCGGCTGGCAAGGGTGAGAAGGTCTCGATAACCGCCATAGGTTCTCCAAGATACTTGATTAGGGTTGAGGCGGATGAGGAGTCGAGGGCTAGAGAGCTTCTAGAGAGGGCTGCTGAGCGATGTATGGAGATCGTCAGGGAGGCTGGTGGAAAGGCTGAGCTGGTGACGGGGTAAATATGCGGGTCTTAATCCATAAATGCGTTAAATGTGGGAGGTATACATTGAGATCCGATAGGTGTCCAAGCTGTGGTGGAGAAGTTAGATCCGCGCATCCCCCAAACATATCGCTTGAACATAGGTATTTAGAGAGGATCTTGGAGCTTAGAAGAACCCGTGGAAAATAGCTTTAATATGAGGGGCTTTAGGGATAGTTGGGCTGAGAGCTCTTGAGAGAACCCTTGGATCGAGGTGATGTCAAGATCGTCTTGACCGAGGCCGGCGAGCGCGCCGACTTAAGGGGAGCGCATGTGATCGAGGCATCTCCAAGCTTGGGAGCCGCCGGCTTGATCGCCATAAATTATCTGGTCGAGACCCTTAAGCCCGTCAAGATAGCTGAGGTGAGGTCTCTCCACTTCCCCCACGTCAGCATAGTTGATGAGGGATTGGCCTCCCATCCAAGCATAAACCTATACCTGCATAGAGATGGCGACTTAAAGCTCGTCTTCATCTCCAGAAACTTCCCGATAGAGAGCGAGGAGGGAGGGTATCTGATCGCCAGCAAGCTTTACAGATTCTTGGTCGAGAGGGGGGCTGTGAACTATTATCTCCTATCGAGCTCTAGGATAACCGGTGAGAGGGCGGTCTTCGTCGCATCATCCAATCCAGATGATATGAGGGGGTTTTTAGACTCTGGAGCTAGGATGCTCCCAAACCTAGATAATATTCCAGCCGATAAGCTCTCCTCCTATCTACTCATGCTCTATATGCGGGACACGGGCCATGCATGCATCCTAATCTCAGAGGTCGTAACCTACTTCCCAGACCCCATCTCCGCGAGGATGCTGATAACGGTCTTGGCGAAGGGCTTGGGATTCAAGGTCGATCTCGAGAGGCTTGACGAGGAGATAGAGAAGCATAGGAGGATCTTAGAGGAGGTTCAGAAGGGATATGAGCGGATGCTTCAGAGGCAGAGGGAGAGGCCGAGTAGGGAGCCATTCTACATAGGCTAATCAACCAACTCATAGATGTAGACGTATGCGTAACTGGTGTATGGTGGGCTTGATTGATAGACGAGCTTGAAGTGTTTTAAGCTTGGAGGCTGATAGACGTGAGCTGTAACTCCTCCCGCCATCGTCGTGGGCTTATACGGTATTAGCTGACCTATCGTCGTCCCATACCAGAACTTCTCGGTCGGCACCCCACGCTCAGTCACATACTCGCTCTCATTGAAGTGATATCCTTCCTGATTCGCTATTCTAAGCATCCAGATCCACTTAGCCTCATCACCATAAGACAAGAGTCTCATTATCGTTGCGCCGCCAGCTTGAGACTGTGCGAAGTGGGTGACGAAGACTAGGACGTGGGTTGCGCCGAGCTTCTTGAAGACCTTGTAGGCCACGGTCTCATTCGACATGAAGGCATACGCTATCTCGCCTATCTGGGTCGAGTTTAGGGTTGCGTTATCGACTATGCTAGTCCTATTACCCAAGATCGTGACCCAATATCCATAGTCCCACCAGCATGCCACGACCGCATCCTCCGGCAGATTATTCCTCATCCATTCAAGAGCCTTAAGCCATGCATCGATCTTCATCCTAAACGGGGTGCTCGCAGAGACTATGGTTTGAGGAGTGTATGCGGAGTCTATCGCCGAGATCGAGTACCTAAATCCATAAGCGCTTGGAATGAAGTTTACGGTGAGTAGGCCGACGATCACTAGGGGGGTTAAGACGTAGTATTCGAGGCTTATAGGCTTGGCCCTAGCCTTCATACGGGTTAGGAGCTTGAGATTTCTTGAGAAGCTTCCTATGATCTCCGCCACCCCGAAGCCTGCCATCACCGCGACCATCGGGGCCATTATGGTCGATAGCCTAACCATGGTTGAGGAGAAGTATATCGTCAGTAAGGCGTATCCGCTTAAGATTAAATCTCCATCAGTCCTCCGTCTCAAGGCATAGTAGAATCCAAGCAAGGCTAGGAGTAGCTGGAATCCAGCATCGGAGAACATTATGGCCCAAGTCGAGATCTGGTTCTCCGCGACCGAGATCACTATCGGGAGCTTAGATCTAAGGGTTGGGACAACGACGCTGAAGAACTTCAATCCTGGGAGGTTTGCTAGACCGAGGACTACTAGGGCTATGAAGCCGGCGACCCCCACGCCGATGACATAGTATGGAAGCCTCTTCACATGCTTCCCTCCTGGGAGTATCCGCGAGAGCTCGAAGGAGGCTAGGATTATGAGGGCGGCGAATCCCGAGAGCAGGGTTGTCTCGAACAGGTATCTTATTCCAAGCTTTGGAACCATTATGGATATCGTGGCGTAGATGGCGAACGTTAATGCAAATGATGTCAACAGCCTCCTCCTATATCTGCCCAGTAGAGCCAAGATGACGGTTATCAGGGGAATGTATGTTAATGGGAATTTGGCCGCCCCCCAACTCGCCGAGAGATAGCCTAACGAGAGGCCTGAGATGATCGAATAAGTGATCGACTCCTTCCAAGATCTCTCATCCTTTATCGCCTGGATATATGCCCAGATCCCGATAAGCATCAAGGGGATTCCAATACATTCGTCATCGAACCATCCGAGTAGGCTTCTCTCGACATGCGCCCTGCTCAAGGCTAGTAGGAATGCGGAGAATAATCCCGCGGGCTTCCCGCCGAGCTCCTTCCCCAAGAGATATGCGAAGAATATGGCGACCATCGATAGGATCGGCGGGATGAACGCCGCCAATTCAAGTGGATTCAACTCTATTCCGAGGCCATGTAGGGAGTGGTAGATGAAGGCGGCGAAGAATGGAAGCCCCGGGAATGCGGTTCTTCCCACATCTCTCCCAAATGGATACCATGAGGTCATATCATGCCATGAGAAGAACTTTATGAAGCCTATCCAGCCATTCCTAACGATATACATGAACTCCTTATATTGCATCCATGGATCGAACTCGGTTAGGTAGAGCCCCCACCTCAATGGGAAGATTCTGATGAGGAACCCTATCGCGAGGATCATGAACATTATCGAAGTCTCTAGGAGGACTAGCTTCCCGGAGAACAATCTATTCACGATCTTCATCAGCCTACTATCTCTGAGCATCGGGGCATCAGCTCTCATCATCCTATTTAACTATTCGATCACAGCTTGCGTCTAAAGCCCTCGCCGGAGCAGTGAACGACCCCCTTAACCCTCCTGATGAAGGAGATGCATGTAAAGCATTCTAGGAATGAAACCTTTCTATTCGCGACGGGGCATTCAACGTATTCCCTCTTCATCCTTCTAATCATCTTCCTCCCAAGGGCTCCCTTAACGGCTTCCTCTACCTCCTTATCGACTCTCATGGCCCTCTTGGCCTCATGAACCTTGACTAGATACTTTGTCTCCCTCAACTCTTCTCCAACCCCCTCGATAGCGCTTTCTGAGTATTATGGTTATCGCGGATAATCCCGCAGCTATGATGAGCCATGAGAAGATAATCATGCCATAATCAGGGGTATAGACGGCTGTCACCGTGTGAGGTCTATCCATCAAGATCCTCGGATGATGAAGTCTCCTCCCATCCTCGGCGATCCAATAGTTTAATCTTAAAACGGGCTTGAATAGAAGCTCGCATGTTGGCGGAGTTATGGATCTTGGGGCGGAGAACCACGCCTCCTCGCCCTCTCTATACCATCCACTCCCCCCAGTCCCTCCAAATGGAGACTTAACGTCAAGATAATGCCAAATACCGTATCTTAAGACCACGTTCGCAGATCTATTTACAACGAATTCATTATCGGTCTCCAATCGATACATGCTTGAACCGCTTATCGGAATCTCCTTCTGAGCTATCAGCCTATGCACCGAGCTATTGAGAAAAAGCATCGTCAGCGGGCTCTTTGAAGAGATGTTAAATCGCATGCCATCTATCAAGACTTCCGTGGATAAGTTTTCGGGCGGTCCCAAGACCTCGACCCTGAGCTTATAGACGGTTCTCGCGTCGAGCTTCCCCCAACCCCAATCATTCGACGGCCTCTCACCCATGAAGTCCTCCCATCGAGCCGAGTAGGTTAAGGCGTTGTAAATCTGGTCGAAAGATGCGTTTGGAAATAGTTGGAGCATCAAGGCTATCACCCCCGCTACATGCGGAGCCGCCATGCTAGTTCCATGTCTAGCGGTGTAGTAGTCACTTAGGTTCATTTTTTGAGAGAAATTCTCGATGGGCTTAGCAGCAATTATCAAGGAGCCGGGTGCGACTAGATCGGGTTTTATCCTCCCATCCCTGCTAGGCCCTCTCCCGCTAAAGTATAGAAGCTTTCCCAATTCGAGTCCTGTGGAGATGAGTTTTCCATCCATATACCATGAGTTCTTCGAGACATATCCCCCGACCGCTATCGCCTTCTTCGCGGTCGCTGGAACCGAGACCGTGTAGCTCTCAGTTATATTGTATCCATTCCCGGAGATGAACCTCTCCCTCCTAATTGAGCATGTATCGCTGCTTATCCAGCTATGCCAGATCGCCGTTCCATTTAGCTTGAGAGGTTCAACCATCATCGCCCATCCATGGGTTGGGAGATCTCCCTCAACGCTCCTCACAGTTATCTCCCAATCTCTTCCAGAGTCATATGAGTCTAGGGTTATGTTGATGGCCAAGTTTCCAATCCTATAATTCTCAACCTCCCTCCCCTCAACAACTCCATAGGGTGTTTTGAGGCTGAATCTAATCTCATCATCAGGCTCTGTGACATAGGAGAGATCGAACTCCTTGGTAGCCGGCTGGAGAATCCACCTAACCTCGACTTCACCTGTAACGGCTAAGTCTCCCATTGAATGTATTCGGTCTGAGGCGGAGTTTCCGGCGGCGACGACGAAGATCACGCCCTCCTCCGTGAGCTTATCTATGGCCTTCTCAAGCGGGGTATGTCCATCATGGCCTCCATTATCCGATCCGAGGCTCAGGTTTATTATTGGTCTTAACCTAAGCTCCCTCGCCTTCTCAACGATATAGGAGATCCCGTCAAGTATCTTATCCTCCTCCATGAACCACCTAAGACCCCCGCATATGGGGTAGCCCGTCTTGACGACTATGAGGTAGGCTCCAGGCGCAACCCCCTTATATGATGCTAGACCCGTTCCAGCCGCTATCGAGGCCACATGGGTTCCATGGCCTACCTCGTCTCTCTCCGGGCATCTTCCAGCCTCTATCTCCCATTTCAAGCACTCGTATCCATACTTGAACCCCTTCGGAGGCTTTCCATCTATCGTCTGATCCCAGATGCTCAGGATCTTCGTTGACCCATTTGGAAACCAGAAGTCTGGATGCCTATAATCTATCCCCGTATCTATTATTCCTATCACGACCCCCGAGCCATTGACGTCTCCAACCACATCCTTGAAGCCGTCCCAAATCTCTGGCGCATGGATCTCGGGGACGCTGACATCGAGCATCAAACGATATTTTCTAGGTTTCCAAACCGATTTCACCACTCCATCTTTAATCAACTTCTCCAGCAGATTCTCAGAAACCTTCATGGATGCCAGATCGCCGATAACCCCGCCTACCTCAAGATCTCCGAGAAACTGGGTTAGATCGACCTCCTTGCCGAACTCCACCAAAACCCTCTTAAACCTTATCGGCTCATCCGTTATCGGATCAACCTTAATCGTAAACGTGGCTAAGCATAGAAGCGACGCCAATATCACCGCGAGAGACGGCTTCCACATCCCCGACCGGTATTACTTATGGGATTATGAAAAATGTTTTCGATGAATATTCATAAATTAAACCATCCCACGTAGATCTTAATGATGGACGAGTCCGAGGAACGGTATCTGCCGATCGAGGAGGATAAGAAGACTGGAAAACCCATTTGGGTCGATGTCAGGGAGCTGAGGGTGAGATATAGGATACCGGTGTCAGGGGTTAAACGCTTCTTCGAGGCCTTAGGAGAGGGAAAGCTTCTAGCGACCAAGTGTAAGAGCTGTGGAGAAAGATACTTCCCTCCCCAAGCATATTGTCCGAATTGTAGATCGAGTGAGATGGAGTGGATCGAGCTAAACAGCTATGGAAGGCTACTGACGTACACGGTCGTCAAGGTTAAGCCTGAGAGCTATCAAAAATACCCTGATTACATCCTCGGCGTGGCGAGGCTTGATGATGGATTCAACGTCTTGGCCTGGGTTCTCTGCGACGACTTTAAGAGGTTGAGAAGAGGGATGCGGGTCAAGATAGATATTAGGAAGAGAGATGGAGAAGACTACATCTCATATTTCATAGTCCCGGTTGAGGATTAGCCCCTCCTAGTCGTCGAGACCACGGACAATACGTCCCGATCCTTTAGCTTATAGTTCGCGGGGAGCCTGAGACCTGTTCTCGCATCGATCGCGTAGAGAAGACCTTTAGCGAGCTCACTATGAATCACTTTAGCGAGATCCCTAACATCAGCTCCATCGGGCATTAGGTAGACGTCTGGGAGGACGTTTCCATGTCTATCGGATAGCTTCTGGACGTCGTAGACGGGGTAGACGGCGTTCATCTTGAGTAGCTTGAAGACGGCGACATTTAACGCGAATTGAACTCCAGTCCTCATATACTCGTCTAAAATCCTCCTCCTAATGAAGTCTAACGCCCACCTCTGCCTCTCCGTTAAGCTGGATTCATCGATTATCTCAAACTCCTCCTCTCCCGGAATATATCTTATCAGCTTCTTCTGCTCAGCCCTCCTCAGGATCAGCTCCGCCTCGGCGCTACATGGAATCACTATCTTATCCGTTAGCTGGTCTCTAAGCCTCTTAAAGTTCTCCGGCGCCGTATCAAGATCCATCTTATTCGCGACGATTAGGGTGGGTTTAGAGATCTCTCTCAAGGCGGTTGCAAACCTCTTATCATCCATTGGAGTCCAGTTCTCGAAGTCCTTCTTCTCGAGATTGCTCTGGATTAGGGCTTGTCTTATATGCTCCCTATTCACCTTAACCCCCATCAAGACCTCCTCCATGGCCTCAGGAAGCTCCTTCCCCTTCTTCAAGGATCTGATTATCCTATCGGTCGACCGGTCTATGAGCTTCATGAACCACATCACGAGTTCCTCCTCAATGTCATAGTAGTCTGCGAGCGGGTCGCCGGTTCCAGGCTCGGTCAACCTACCCTCCTCATCGACGCTTCCACTCGCATCGACGACGTGGAGGAGAGCATCTGACTGCGAGGCGACTGAGAGGAATTGGTTTCCAAGCCCCTTCCCAGCCCAAGCGCCCTTAATGAGCCCCGGCAAGTCTATAAGCTCTATCGGTATATGTCTCCAGCCATCGATACACTTAGAGTTCCTCGGATTATCCTTGACCCCAAACTCCTTGCAGACGCATGGGGTTAAGACGTATCCAATCCCATAGTTTGGCTGCTTCGTCGTGAATGGGTAGGTTGAGATCTCAGCTGTTCCAAGGGTCGCCGCGTTGAAGAAGGTCGTCTTCCCAGTATTGGTCTTCCCTATTAGCCCTATTCTCACCATCGTCAACCCCTCACCCAATAATGGGGCGAGCTTGGCATTAAGCCCTTCTCCACAAGCATCCTACCGAGAAAACCCTCCTCTAAAACCTTGCCATCACCTTATCAATATATGCTCGTATGCCTCGGTCTCAGAGGTGAAGGCGTATTTTACGTGCTGGAAGTCTTTGCGAAGCTCCACAACCTCATCCGCGACCTCTTCTGGAGGTCTTCTATCTACTAGGACCTTCTTTATCAGCTCAGCTATCTCGACCATCTCATTCTTACCCATCCCAAGCCTCGTAACCTCTTGGACGCCTATCCTTATCCCGCTTGGAGTTCGATAATCGGTCTTAAGCCTATAATCCTTCGGTATCAGGTTGCGGTTTAGAATTATATGGGCTCTCTCAAGAAGCTTCTCAGCCTCAAACCCATTCATATACTCGCTCACATCCGCTATAATCGTATGGGACTCCGTGAACCCCTTATGCTCGTAGAGAACCTTTATCCCCCGCTCATATAGGGCTTGAGCTAGAGCCTTAGCGTTCTCAACGATCCTACGAGCATATTCTCGATAGAATGCGAGGGCCTCCGCCAAGGCTATGGCGACCCCTGTCACCGCGTGGAGATGATGATTTGAGAGGAGTCCTGGGAATACCGCCCTCTTTATCTCCTCAGCATACCTATTCCATGAGAGAACCATTCCATGCTGTGGGCCTGCCAAGGTCTTATGAGTGCTTAGGGTCACCATATCAGCCCCCTCCCTCAATGGATCTTGAAAGACCTTTCCAGCGATTAGACCTGCGACGTGGGCCGCGTCATAGACCACCTTCGCATCGAATTCCGCCGCGAGCTCCGCTATCTCCTTGACTGGATGTGGGAATAGGAAGACGCTTGCGCCGAGCATGAATAGTTTCGGCTTCAAGTTCTTTCTCTCAATCCTCCTCCTAGTAGCGTCTACATCTATCTCATAGTTCTCCTCATCGAACTCATATCTATCCACCTTGAGACCTCTGACGACCCCGGCGGTTCCGCCCCACTTCTCCTTACCATGGCTTATATGCCCCCCATAGGGGATTGGGAGGGCGATCATGAGATCCCCGGGTTTTGTGAAGACCGTGTATGCCACTAGATTCGCCATGACCCCGGAGATAGGTCTCACATCAGCGAACTCCGCCTCATAGACCTTCTTCGCGAGCTCTAGGGCTATCTTCTCAACCTCATCGATATATCTGCATCCGGCGTAAAGCCTCTCCCCAGGCCATCCCTCAGCATATCTGTTCCCAAAGTCGCATGCGAGGGCTTCTCGAACGGCTGGGCTTGGAATGTTCTCGCTAGCTATCAAGGGGATTACGGATTTGAACAGTCTATGATGTTTATCTATTAATTCGAGGATCCTCTGAAAGTATTGCCTTCCCTCAGCCCCCTCCGAGTCCATGGAGAGATTAAGACCTAAGCTGCTAAAAGAAGTTTCTCAAGAAAAAGCCACGCATCGACGGCGCCCTCAACTCTGAGCGGCTTAAAGCCCAGAAAATGCGAAAATATGTGTGGAGGGGGAGTGGTGTTGCTCCTAAATGATGAATCCAGCTATTATCAGGATCGCGATCAGGGTTATGTTTATGGTTAAGAGGATGATGGCCTTAAGACCCTGTTTAATGCTCATCACATCCATCCACCAATAATTAGATATGGATGAGGATTTTTAGCTCTTCTCATTCTAGAAAGATCTGAAAATACTTGGAGAATATGTTCGAGTTATTAGAATATCCGGAAATCTGATCGGAGGATTTCGGAATATTATTCCCAGAATTCTCGAAAAGATCATCAGCCGATTCTAGAAGGTTGGAGTGGGTCAGAAATCGAGGGTCTCATCAACCTCAGCCAGCAGGGGTGGAGGCATCATCCCCTCCTAGCTGTAGGCCGCACGCCGCATCTATAAAATTCTAATCCGATCTTATTTCCTTTTCCTCGCGGGCTTCTAGGACCGCCTTCAATAGGGCCTTTTGCTCGACCTCCACCTTAGTCCTCCAGCCTATCGTCAACACATCGTCTTCAAGCCTCTCTATGTATCCCCTCTTAATCGCTCTCTCAAGATAGGACTCGGCCTTCCACTTGGGGAACTTCGTCTTCAAGACCTCTAAGACATCCCTCAATGGGACTTTACCGCCCCTACTCGATAGAATTGATAGGGTTATGGAGAGGGCTGCGACCTCATCTATCCTCCACCCAGCGGCGACTAGGTCGGACATGGTTAATGGATGGGATAGGACCACGTAGAATCTCGCCCTATCTAGGTTGTTCTCCTCGCCCTCCTCGAAGACGGTCTTGATCTCTAAGCCTAGTTGCTTGAGCTTGGAGTTTAGGGCGTCGATAACCCTCATGTAATTCTTCCCAAGCCTATGCTTAAGCTCCCAGCCCCTAACCCCGGGTCTTCGATGGCTCTTGAATAGGAGCATGGTCGCCGCGATCATAAGCCTTCTCGAAAAGCTCTCCTCCCCGCTCATCCAGCCTCACCCCTCAAGCTTATGACGAGGGAGGTTGGGGACTTCCGCTTAACCTGCTCTCTATGGGGTATTAGCTTCAACTCATTCTTTAACGGATTCCTCTTAACGTCGACGTATCCCTCGGTTATCAGGAAGCTTAGGAGATATGCTCGCTCAAATGTCTCATCGAAGCTCTCACCCTTGATGAACTCCCAGTAATCCAATGGCTCCCCCCGCTCCTCAAACCTCCTAAGCAATTCGTGGTGGAGCGCCTTAACTTTCTCCATCATCGCCTTCTCCTCAAGCTCAAGCTTAGCCTTAATCAGCTCTATCTCCTTATCGGTTATCTTCCAGCCAAACTCCCTTCCCCCACCCCTTGGTGGGAGTGAGAGGAAGTGCTCCAATCCCTGCCTAAGCCTTTGAGGGGTCATCTGCTCAAGCGAGATTATCGGATGCCAAGCCTTTAGAAATGCCTTGACGAGCGCCTTCTTATCCATGGCCACGAGCCTAGTCGAGATCATCTGGGCATCGATGAATAGGGCCTTAGCCTTCTCCCTAAGCCATTTATGCTGGAGGGCGATTAGGGCTGAGATCCTATAGAGGGTCTCGGCGTCGATGACGTAGTGATCTAGATCCGGATTCTCCTCAACCATCCTCCTAAGCCTCTCCAACAACTCTCGAACATTCACGGTGAATGGATCCAAACCTCTCCTCTCGATGTTCTCACATAGCTTGATTATCCGCTCAAGCTCCTCCCTAGCGACCACGAGCTTCTTCATCCGCATGCCTCCCTAGCGATCTGCCCAACACGCCTCTAATAGACTTATCAAGTCTACGGTATATATTAGCGCCTTCGGGAAAAGTCTTAAATAAGGTGAGGTAACCAATACGCGAACCTTCTCTCCAATCATTAAACCACCTTTAAGCCTAAAATCCAACATTCGATAAAAATCTGAACATGCTTAACTCTCTTGGCCACATCGCTTAGGTCGTCCATCGAGAATCTGCATGATGGCGTTATGGAGCTCTCCGAACACTATAAACCATCGCGATGAGAAAATTAAGAGATCTTCTTCGGAAATTGTATATCCAGCCTCCTAGCAACTTCTTTCAGCAACCTTAAGACCTCGGGGTCTATCGGGATCCCGCTTTGCCTTCTCTCCTCATATACGCGCTCCTCGGGTTCTCCTGGTAGGAGGACTTCGGAGAAGCCTTCCATGGTCTTGCAATTCTTGATCTCGTGGATGATCCGCTTCAAGTCTCTCCTATATTCTTCATAGTCTCGGAAGAGTGTCGGCTTAATGGCCGCGACTAGGAAGCCTCCTTGGGTTGAGGAATGGTCTATAACTTCTTTGCTTATCGGTCCGCCGATAAACGCGCTTGCCAGGATCTCGATCGCTAACATTAGCGCATATCCCTTATGCCCTCCGAAGGGGAGCAAGACACCCCCTTCCACATAGTCCTTAGGCTCGGTAGTCGGCCGACCGTGCTTATCCAAGAGCACGTTCAGCGGGAGCTTTTTTCCCTGACTTAGGGCGATTCTGATCTTGAAGGACGCCATCGCGCTGGTGGCCATGTCTATCACTATGGATGGACCATCATCGACGGGAATCCCTATGCTTATCGGGTTCGTCCCAAAGACTTTTTCAGCTCCACCCCATGGAGCAACCCTCGCGGGAGCGTTTGCACACGCCAAGCCCATCAATCTCTCTTCCGCTATCTTCCTCGTGTAATAGCCGAGCATTCCCACGTGCCCAAGATTTCTCGCACCGACTAAAGCTATATCCGATTTCTTAGCCTTCTGAATCGCTATCTCCACCGCCTTTTTCGCCACGATTATTCCTAACATCATGCCGCCATCGATCAGAGCGCAATTCGGGGTTTCTCTCAAGATTCTTATCTCCGCCTTAGGCTTCACATATCCTTTCCTTATCCCCTCTAGATAGTATGGGATCCGAATTATCCCATGAGAATCCACTCCTCTGAGACTCGCCGTTACGAGGTGATCTGCAATCAATTTAGCATGCTCTTCGGAAACACCGACCTTGATAAAACATTCCTCGCAGAAAGCCCGTAGATCTTCTGGAGAGTAAAACTCTAATGGCCGTTTAGAGCTCATTAAAATCATCTTGTCATGGCTTATTCTCCTCGACCATATTTATTCTTTTCCGAACCTTTCAGAAGGCTGTTTAGCCCACCCTTCTCTCAATAGTTTTCCAGATGGCTCCGCGCATTTCTCGTCCTCTGGGTAAAATCTTCAATCGAGTTTAGATCCTTCTTTAAGCAAAAATCAGAGCTCTAACCCTCCATATCTCCCTCGTCCCAGCATATCGCTTCCCTAACCCTTTAATCTCCCTCTTCCCAACTTGACGATTCGCCGAGCAAACCATGTTAGAAGGTTTATTATAACGATGGCTTCCTAGAATAGAGTATGGGTCGGTTAAAAAAGATTTTAAAATCTGGAGAGCTCGCCCTAGGGACTTGGATCACCATCAACCACCCCGACGTGGTCGACGCCCTCTCGGATCTGCCATTCGATTGGTTTGTTTTTGATATGGAGCATGCGCCTCTAGAGATCTCGGATATAGAGATCTTGATGATGCCGCTCAGAGACACGGAGATAACGCCTTTAATCAGGGTCCCATGGAACGACATGGTCTTGATAAAGCGGGCGCTCGACATAGAGGGCGCTTGACGTTGGGGCTGAGGGGATAATAGTGCCGTGGGTGAGTAGCCGAGAGGAGGCGGAGGCGGCCGTCAAGTATGCATCCTATCCGCCTAGAGGCTTGAGGGGGGTTGGGCCTAGGAGATGTATCCGATATGGAGAGAGAAGTTTCTTAGATTACTATAGTAAGTTTGAGAGAGAGGAGCGGGTGATAGTCGTCCAGATAGAGACTCGGAAAGCCTTGGAAAATTTGGAAGAGATCATCTCAACTCAAGGCATTGATGTCGCCTTCGTCGGCCCTTTGGACCTTTCCACAAACCTCGGCATACCAACCCAATACGATAATCCATCCTTTAAAGAGGCATTAGAAAAGATTCTGAAGACGTGTCGAAAGTACGATGTAGCTCCGGGAATTTATGCGGTTAGCCTTGAGAACGCTGAGGAAATGATCTCAAAGGGATTTAGGTTTGTGTCGTTGATGAGCGATATGAGGATCCTGAAGAGCGGATGCGAAGAGGCGCTGAAAAAATTTGGTAGAAAGTGAAGCATAATCTCATTCTATTTTTCAGTATAAAGCCACTTTCATCCTATCCATATTTGCGGCGATTTGATTGGATGTGGAATAAGGTGAGGATTAACATGAATCTCCCTTGACGAGATCCTCACTCCAACGATCCTATCATAGATCTTCCACCAATATTCTGGACGAGCAGCACGTTGACATCTCCCTCAACCGGAAATCTCCCAGGGGTTATTATGATGTATTGCGTGCTCACCTCGCTCTCAGCGGTTGAGATTAGGAGCTTCATCATCCTCTCCCTGTTGAGTGGGTCGAGGTGGACGTCGAATTCGTCGACCGCCCTGAACGGGGACTTTACGTGTTTCTGGAGGGCTAGGAGGAATGCGAGGGTTCCGACTATCCTCTCGCCGCCGCTGTGGGTGTGGGCGTTTAGGAGCATGGGCTCAGTCCCCCTAAACCCGACGTAGAGTTCTATGCTCGCCTTCTCCGGATCCTCTAGATTCTTTAACATGATTCTACCGGCTCCCTCAACCGTTGAGAGAATTGAGTTGAATTGGGGCTCAACCTCCTTCATCAACTCTCTCAGAAACCTTCTCCAGAGCTCCTTCCTATACTCGACCTCCTCAAGGGCTTTGCGCAGATTCTCCTCGACCTCCTTAGACCTTATCTCG
Source organism: Nitrososphaerota archaeon (assembly GCA_021163925.1). Taxonomy (GTDB): domain Archaea; phylum Thermoproteota; class Nitrososphaeria_A; order Caldarchaeales; family Wolframiiraptoraceae; genus AUK039. Next base: position 140 of record JAGGTD010000059.1, on the reverse strand, counting down.
GTCTCGCGATACCTTGAGTCCGCGACTAGATACATGTCCTCGGCCTCCTCCAAGACTTCTCCGAGCGAGGCTATCTTGAGGTTTATCGCCTTGATCTCCTCGAGTATGTCTTGAGGCTTTGCCCTGGTCTCAACCCTCTC
>JAGGTD010000019.1 GCA_021163925.1 Nitrososphaerota archaeon | reverse complement strand
TCGCCATGGCTCCGGGCGCCGTTGTGGTTTCGGTAACGGTTTTCTCCTCGGTAATCGTCATGGTCTCGGTGAGGGTCTCTTTCTCGGTAACGGTTTCGGTCGCGGTTACTGTGGTCTCCTCCGGAATCAAGACCGTGAGCCACGCCGCATCGAAGTGAACCCTGTTAGCATGTTCACCTATATATCCGCCAGCATATACTCCGAATGACCCCGGGGGAAATGGAGAGCGATCAATATACTCTAGAGTCTCGCTCACTCCACTGCCGACCAGCTTCGCCACGACCTTACTTCCCCTTGAGAACCGGAGATATAGGTAATACCATTCGCCGTATTCTAGATCGGGATGCGCCTCCGCGACAAGCTCCTCATCCCATAAAGTCATTCTATCCCCACCGGGGTCTACGAGCACCCTATAGAACTTACCCCACGCGGGTTTGCCATCGCTTCCCTTCTGAACTCTGACGACTACTCCTCCCGCTCCCTTCTCTATCATGATCCTCACCTTGAACTCGTAGTATTCTGGGCCTATGTAGTTTCCATGCGAGTCATAGAGATGGGGGTAGCCAAAACCGTAGATCGAGTAGGCATAGCCGCTTGAATCGATTATGTAGACGTATCCAGCGGCTGTTTTCGCAACGCTATACTCGGCATCCCCATAGTGAATATATTGGTACCAGATCCCGCCAGGCCCTCTAACCCCATCATAAACCTTCTCTTCGTAACGGAAGCCCTCCACCATCACGACGGCCTCTTCCTCAGCCCCGGCAAAGATCGTTAAGGAGATCAACAATAGTATTAGAGAGATGGCGGAAACCTTTCCAAGAACTCTTAAATGAGACAAGCTTTCACGCGTCAGCCGCCAGAGCCTTTTTCTAATAAGCATTCCTTACGAGGTCGTCCCGAAATAATACCTTAAAAAGGCTTTAAGGTCTTGGTCGTTAACCTCCTCCTAGAGTAACGATAGCTCAAACATCACTTGGTTAAGCCCTAATTAGAGTGCTCTTCCATGGGAGCTGGGTGGAATATATCTACTATCGCGTCCGGGGTTAGGGGCTTCTCATCGGTGAGGATGACGGGCTCAGCCCTCCAATTCCTAAGGATCGCCTCCGTGAGCTTGAAGAGGGCTTCATGGACATCGCCTGAATAGAATCTCAACCCCCTCACATTCCTCTCCCTAAGCCTCCTATCAACCTCCTCCGAGCTAAGAGTTGAGGGCTGAGGCCCCTTAGATCCTATCGAGAAGCTCCAGATGGATGCGAAGGACTTGACGTAGACGGAGTAGATGGATGATTTGGGAAAGACCGATCCTATAGTCTTGAGGATGGAGAGGCTGAGCTTGAGGGTGTGGGCTGGTGAGGATGATTGAGTCACCAATATACCATTATCCCTAAGCTTCCTGAATGCGAGCTGGTAAAACTCTCTCGTATAGAGCTTTATGGCTGGGCTGAACTCGGCTGGGTCGGTCGCATCCATTATGATGACATCATATTTCCCATCAGGCTGCTTTGATAGATATTCTCTACCCTCCATTATCGTGAGCTTGAGCCTCGGATCGCTGAAGCCCTCCTTAGACCATGGGAGATACTTCTTCACAAGCTCTATCAACTCTCCATCCAAATCAACCATCTCAAGCTCCTCGACCACATCATATCTCTCAACCTCCCTCGCGGTCGCGCCCTCCCCACCCCCAACTATCAAGACCCTCCTAGGATTTGGGTGGGAGATCATCGCTGGATGGACGAGAGACTCATGATAGACATATTCATCGACCTCGGCGGATTGGAGCAGTCCGTCGAGGATGAGGGCTAGGCCATAATCCCTCGTCCTAACTATGTCGACAAGCTGATACTTTGTCTTGCCAGAGTAGATTATCTCGTCGATACCATACAGTATTGCTAGGGTTCGACTCATCCACTCCATCACGTATTTTGGGGGGCGTTTAATCAACCGCTTCCTCCACCTCGATTAGCCCGCGCTTAATCTCCGTAACATTAACCTTCTCAGGCCTATACCTCGAGACTATGTATTCGTAGGCCTTCCAAGGGTCTGTGGACTCGCCGCATGTAAAGATGTCTAGGGCCACGTAGCCGTATTCTGGCCATGTGTGGATCGAGAGATGGGACTCTGCGACGGCGACGATGACGCTGATCCCTCCCTGAGGCTCAAAGACAGTGTGAAATTCTCCTAGATAGGTTGCTCCAGAGATTCTCGTGGCCTCTCTAAGGATATTCACAGCTAGGTCTAGATCCACCAGTAGCTCTGGTGGACAGCCATGAAGTTCCGCTATCAAATGCCGCCCCAAGACTTTCATCCCGGCCACTCAGACTCTCACCTCCGAAGAGCCCACAAAACTATAGATCACCTACTTTAAAACATTAACACTATATCGTTCAGCGACTCAAGTCCCCTACAGAGCTAAGGGATCGAGGTGAATTTGGTGAAGAATGCTCGCTTGACGATTTGATTCGCCGAGTGTTATTCCACTATCTTAAGATTTTGGAAAATAGTTAAAACATGCATCTATGCGCGGCTTTCCTTGAAGTGGTGGCAATGGTTCAAAAGTTTAGGCATAAGAAAGCCTTGGCGAGGGCGAGCGGAGCGAGAGACCTAGCGAGGATCTTCGCGGCCGCAGTCGCCGTGTCCATCGTCATAGCGGCGCTGCTACTGATGATCTATTGGATTCAATCGATGCTAGAATTTCCAAAGCATCTTCTCGCCGCAATCCCCATTTCTCTTAAGCCTGCTTAGAGGTGTTCCCAGCCTCCTCCAGGAATCTCTTGACCTCATAGTATGCTTCAGGAGTCCCTATATCCCACCAATAGCCTTTGAGAACATATCCATAGACTGGTTCATGGCGATGCAGCCATTGGATGAAGAATCCTGGGCTATCTGGATTGTTTCCCTCCTCAAGATACTCGTCTACCCTCTTGAGGCTTCTCTCCGGAAGCATGTAGACTCCTATGCCGACTAGGGTGGAGGTGGGTTTTTCAGGCTTCTCGACGAACCTTACAATTCTCCCCTCTCGATCGATCTCGGCCATCGAGAGCTGTTTCACCCTCTCGAGGTCGCCTATATCGTAGAGTCCGACGACTGGAGCCCTCTTCTCAAGATAGAACTCCTTAAACCCTGTTAGGCTTGAGGTGAATAAGTTGTCTCCAGCGACCACCACGCAGTCGTCCTTAACTTCGTCCAAGAGCCTCGACAAGCCCCTTATCGCCCCAAGCTTCTCCCTCTCCTCGCGGCTCGGCTCGACTCTAAGCTCCACATTTGGATAACCCCTACTCTCCAGCCACTCGATGAACTGGCCCTTAAACCTCTCATTCACGGCGACGAGAATCCTCTCTAAATCCAGTTCGAGGAGCCTCTCCATGATATAGTCTATTATCGGCTTATCGCAGATCTTGAGGAGGGGTTTCGCGACATTTCTGGTCAATGGGTAGAGCCTAGTTCCATATCCACCAGCCAATATAATTCCTATCACGTCGAGATGGGATCTACCCGCAAAAAATATTTTTCTTGAGGTATGAGGGCTTGACGCCGCTTAGCTCTTAGTAGCCTACTAGTCTCGCCCCTAAGCCATCCTCATGAGGTAGCTTGATCCTCCCCCCATCCTTATAGGCGATTCCCCCGATTACAGGCTCTTCATCGATGAATAGCGGTGAATCTAGGTCTATGAAGGCGATGTTATCTCGGATGTAGGCTAGGCTCGCCGCCGCCGTTATCGAGATCCTCGTCTCTAAGCCGCATCCAATCATACACCTCACTCCAGCCTCCTCGCAGAGATCGCTTATCCTCAACGCAGTTAATGGCCCGCCGCACTTCATCAGCTTGATATTCACGGCATCCACAGCTCCGACCCCTAGGAGCCTCAATACGTCTCTAAGATCCTTCGCGGATTCGTCCGCCGCTATCGGGATCTCGACCGCTTCTCTAAGCGTCTTCAACTCATCGACGCACCAGTATGGGATGGGCTGCTCGATGAGCTCGACTTCAAATCTTTCAAGCCTCTTCGAGATCCAGATCGCCTGCTTCGGGCTCCAGCCCTGATTCGCGTCAACCCTTATCTCTACATCGTATCCTAGGTTATCTCTAAGCGCCTTAACCCTCTCCAGATCCCTTCTAGGATCTTCTCCGAGCTTAACCTTAAGAATCCTAAACCCCCTATCGACTGCCTCTAGAGCTTCCTTGACGGCCGCCTCGACCGGTTGGAGGCTTATCGTGTAATCGGTCTCTAAAGACTCCTTAACCCTTCCCCCAAGCAGGTCTGCGAAGCTTAGGCCAACAATCTTCGCATAGAGGTCTAGGAGAGCCATCTCGACAGCGGCCCTACCAGCCGGAAAACCTCTAAACCTATGGATTCTTCTCAACAGCTTGTTCAGATCCTCCGGGATCTCTGCTCCAACGATGTAGTCTCTCAGCGAGTTTAGGAACTCTAGGCATCCGGCCAGATTTTCGCCTGTCACCTCCATGATCGGAGCGGCCTCCCCGAAGCCTCTGAATCCGCCTGAAGACTCTATTATGATGTAGGCGTTCTCCGCTTCCTCCTCCTCTCTGAGAGCTGTTCTAAATGGCTTCTTTAACCGGATATGCTTGGTGACTATCTCGATGGACTTCACCCTCTCCATGCTTTCCAAGATCTTTAACGCGCATCTTATATATGAGAGCTTTACCCGAGATTTGGAAAGGGTTTGAAGCCGATCATAAGTCTAAGGTTCTCCGACATAAATGGGGTGCTGAAAGAGGTATTGATCTCCGAGGACGAATTTGAGAGAGCATGCTCCAACGGGGTTTGGTTCGATGGATCATCGATAGAGGGGTTTGCGAGGAGATTTGAGAGCGATATGATGCTGATACCGGATACATCATCCTACTACATGATCAATGGGATCAGAACCTATTTCTGCGATGTCTATAAGAGTGGAAAGCCATTCGAGGGCGATCCTCGAACAATCCTCAAGAAGATTCTAAAAGATATTCGCGAAAGGCATGGGTTTAGACTTGTGGCAGCTGGAGAACTAGAATTCTATATACTCAGAGATCGCGAGCCGATAGATAGTGGAAGCTACTTCGATGTCTCACCGAGGGATAAGGCAAATCTAATCAAGATAGCTATAGCTGAGAAGCTTTCCGAGGCGAAGATCGCGTGGAGCATGGGCCACCACGAGGTCGGCCCCGGTCAAAACGAGGTCGACATACTCCATGATGAGGGGCTGCGGATAGCCGATAAAACTCTCCTAACGAAGAATATAATCAAGCTTGTATGCGAGGCCGAGGGATTGAAGGCATCATTCATGCCCAAGCCATTCTATGGAAAGCCTGGAAACGGCTTCCACATCCATCTAAGCCTTTGGAGGGATGGCGAGAACCTATTCTATGATGAAGGCGATCAATATAGGTTGTCGGATCTGGCGAAGAACTTCATAGCGGGAATCTTTGAGCATGTCGACGCGATAACAGCGATAGCGAATCCAACCGTGAACTCATATAAGAGGCTTGGAGAGTTTGAGGCCCCGAAATACGTCTATTGGGGGATGAAGAATAGGGACGCCCTGATAAGAATCCCAGAGTTCGCGGACATAGATGGCGCGAGGATAGAGTATAGAGCGTCGGATCCATCGGCGAACCCATATCTTTTGTTAGCGGCGCTACTAGTCGCTGGACTCGATGGAATTGAGAGAAACTTAGAGCCTCCAAAGTCGATAGAAGAGGACATCTATGAAAGTGGGTTGTATAGGAGGCTTCCAACCCTCCCGCCGAATCTGGAGAAGGCTTTAGACTCATTTGAGAGAGACTCGTTGCTTAGGGATGTCTTAGGGGTTGCTGGGGAGAACTTCCTCAAGCTTAAGAGGGAGGAGTGGAGCGAATACGCCTCTAGGAGGATAACGGACTGGGAGTATGAGAGATACTTTGAGATCTGATCAACTTCCTAACGTCTATTTGACTCATGAACCACTTCAAGCAACTTAGTTAGCAGCTCACCCCTCCGCGAACCTGAGACCTCGATTATCTTCAGCCTATCAAGCAGTTCAATAATTCTTATCGAAAAACTCGTGGATTTTCTCGCACACATATTTCACTTCATCATCCTTCAGGAATGGATGTATTGGTATGCTTAGACAAGTCCTGCTCAACTTCTCGCTCACCGGATATGATCCCTCGCGATAATCGAATAGCTTCCTATAGATTGGCTGTAGATGTATTGGGAGGGGGTAATATACTCCGCATTCAATCCCAGCTTCCTCAAGCCATCTCTTCAACTCATCTCTTCTCTCGGTTCTTATCGTGTAGAGGTGGTAGACGGGCTTTATCCCATGGCCTCCGCGTGGAGGGAGTTTTACCTCATCTACGTCCGATAGAAGTTTATTGTATTTCTCGGCGATCTCCCTCCTCCTCTCATTCCACTCATCTAGATGTCTGAGCTGAACCCTGCCTACCGCAGCATTTATCGTGTTCAATCTAGCCGTATATCCTATCATGTCGTGGACATATCTAGATCTCCTACCGCAGTCTCTCAGCTTTCTAACGACCTCCGCTATCTCTTCATCATTCGTTAAGACAGCCCCACCGTCCCCGAAGACGCTCATATTCTTAGTCGGATAGAAGCTTAGGCATCCTACATCACCTATACCACCGACCTTCCTCCCCTTATACACGGCTCCATGGGCTTGGCATGCATCCTCTACGACTGCTAGTTTCCGATCCTCGGCGATCGAGCATATCTCATCCATGTCCGCTGGATAGCCGAATAGATGGACTGGGAGTATGGCTGAGAAATCTTCATCCAAGACCCTTGGAATTTCATTCGGGTTGAGGTTGAATGTATCCTCTCTAACATCTACGAAGACCGGGACTCCACCAGCATGAATCACCGAGTTGGCGGTCGCTATGAAGGAGTAGGGAGTAGTCACGACCTTCTTTCCAGCCCTCACCCCGACCGCGATTAGGGCGAATTGGAGGGCATGGGTTCCGGAGCTGGTCGTGACCGCATACTTGACCCCGAAGTATCTTGCAAGCTCCTCCTCGAACTTGAAGACGCTCTCGCCCATGACAGCCCTCTCATTCTGGAGGGCTTGGGTGACAGCCTCCACAACCTCCTCACTCATAAACTGTTTTACGAGCCTAACCCTCATCCCGCGACATCAGAAGAACCTCATCTCCAGATTAAAGTATTCGGTGATGATCATGTCTAAACGGCGGGTGGGAGCGCTGATCACTTTAATAATGGTTTAGGCTTAATCGGATGCGGCTGGTGCGGTGGCCATGGTCAAGGTTCCAGGAATGCTCTTCATCCTAATCTCCTTCATCCCATGGATCGTATATTGGATCCTATGCGGCATCGGCTTAAGGATCGGCGTCCTCATCTCCCTCACGGCCGCCATAATACTTGTAGCGTATCAAGTCTGCTCACGGGAATTTAACCCAATGGATCTCACATCTCTAGCATATTTCACGGCGGCGTCCATGGCCACATACATATTCGATCTTGAGATATTCGTCGAGAAGCCGGCCTTCTTGGGATACCTTACATTATCCTTGATGGCGTTGATCTCGATCGCAGTAGAGAAGCCCTTCACCCTCCAAGCCTCCAAGAGGGATTATCCAGAGGTTTATTGGAGGGATAAGACGTTCCTCCTAGTCAACGATGCGATATCTGGGGTGTGGTCGATGATATTCCTCCTAAACTCGATCACATCTATAATCCTCAGCAATCCATACGCTAGGATAATCTCGAACACCTTAATCGCGGTTGGGATTATTCTCTCCATATTCTTGCCGGAGAAGTTGTCAGCATATTTCTTGACGAGGGATTTCAGGAAGTATGATTGGAGGGTTGAGGTTGATACGAGGAAGCCGAAGGCCGAAGACGAGTATGACGTGATAATCGTCGGATCTGGGATAGGCGGCCTAGTATGCGGCGCACTTCTCTCAAAGAGAGGCTATAAGGTCCTCGTCCTAGAACAACACTATCAGGTGGGGGGATATTGTTCATCATTCAAGAGGGATGGCTTCACATTCAACGTCGGAGTATCGGATGTGAGCGGCCTATGGGAGAGAGGGCCGATAACATATCTCCTAAATGAGCTTGGACTCAAGCCTGAAGAACTATTCGTGAAGAATAGGATGAGATACATCTTTCGAGGAGAGATGATCAAGGCTTCTGGCCTCGACGAGTTCGTCAAGAGATTATCGGAGATGTTTCCATCCGAGGAGGAGAATATTCGGAGATTCTTTGAGGATGCGAGGATGGCGTATGATGAATGCTATAAGGAGGCTGATGTCTATGGGGTTCCCCTGCCAGCCGAGCTAATCGTGAAGGCTTTTGGATCGAAGAAGCTCCTAAACTATCCCAAGGAACATCCCCACTTCTATGATTGGATGAATAAGACGTTTAAGGAGAAGCTCGACGAATACTTTGAAGACGAGGATCTGAAAACCCTCCTATGCGCCCTGATAGGATACATTGGAGCGGAGCCAAGCGAGGTTCCAGCGAGCGGCGCCCTAACAGCCGTGCTCTCATACTATATTCATGGGGGATATTTTCCGAGGGGAGGGGCGCAGAACTTCGCCGAGACCCTTAGGAGATTTATCGAGGATCATGGTGGGAGAGTCTTGCTTAGATACAAGGTGGATGAGATATTGGTGGAGGATGGAAGGGTCAAGGGTGTAAGGGCTGGTGGAAAGGTGTTTAAGGCTCCGATAGTCGTGGCCAACACAAATGCCAAGACAACATTTCTAGAATTGGTTGGGGAGAGACATCTGGATAAAGAGTTCATCGAATACATTAGAGGGTTGAAGATGTCCCCCTCATCCTTCGCCGTCTTCCTAGGACTCGACATGAATCTAAGAGATCTTCCATCGATAACGGTCAACCTCGATGAGGGATATTATCTGGTCATAAACTCCAATGCAGATCCAACCCTCGCCCCAAGGGGTAAGGCCAGCATAATGGTTCTAACGGGGGCGAATTATCGAGATTTTCCAGCGAGGGGGACGGAGGAATATCTTAGATTAAAAGAGAAGCTTGCGGAGAAGCTTATCGAGAAGGCTGAGAAGCTTATACCGAATTTATCTAAGCATATCGTTGTGATGGATGCGGCGACCCCGAAAACCTATGAGAGATACACCTCCATGCCCGAGGGAGCAATATACTCATTCGACCAATCGATCCACACCAAGAGACCATACTTCAAGACCCCGATAAGGGGACTATACTTGGCCAGCGCATCAACATTCCCTGGAGGAGGCATAGAGGCGGTCACGATCTCAGGAATAATCTGCGCAAACGATATCTGCGGATGGAGGGCGAAATAAAACTAACGAATTAAGCTGCGGGCCCGGAGGGATTTGAACCCTCGACCCCCGGGTTAAGAGCCCGGCGCTCTACCTGACTGAGCTACGGGCCCCGTTATCCTGTGTCTTCTTAGGCTTATTTTAATCTTTTTCGCGCTGAAAATTCATCCATGGAGATCTTTGACGATGAAGTTGACTTTCTCTGAGGGGATAGAAAGCTTGAAATCTTCTATAGGCTTCCTCGATTGGGGAAATGGTCTCAGCCATCGGCGTGGATCTAGCAGGGTCTCCGAGAAACTGGACTGGTTTATGCCATCTAGATGAGACGCTTAGATGTGAGGCCCTCAAGGTCCATCTGGATGAGGAGATAATCGACTTCATCGAGAAGAGGTCTCCGAGTATAGTGGCGATCGACGCGCCGCTCACCCTACCACGGGAAGGCTATGCCAAATCTATGCGTGAATGTGATAGGGCTTTGAGGAGGATGGGGCTTAAGCCGCTTCCCCTAACCCTCCGATCCATGAGGCTCCTAACCTTGAGGGGGATTAGGCTTAGGAGAAAGCTTGAGGACCGGGGCTTCAGGGTGATAGAGGTCTTCCCGACTGGAGCTCAGAAAATCCTGGGGATCTCGACGAAGAGGGATGGGGTTGAGAGGCTTCGAGAAGACTTGAGGAGGCTTGGGTTGAAGAATCTGCCCATGGATGTGGATGGAGACATACTCGACGCAGCCACATGCGCGCTCATCGGAATACTCCATCTCAAGGGACTCTGCATGGAGGTCGGCGACCCAGAGGAGGGGGTGATCGTGATGCCGAAGAGATTTAAGTAGCGGCTAGAAACATTATACTCGGTGTATCTAAAATGCCTATCGAGAGGGTTGTAACTGGAATTCCAGGGCTCGACGACATCCTACATGGTGGGATCCCGAAGAGGAACGTGGTCCTGCTCTCCGGAGGGCCTGGAACGGGTAAATCGATCTTCGGCCAACAATACCTGTATAATGGGCTGAGGCTCGGCGAACCCGGCGTCCTAGTGGTCTTGGAGGAGCATCCAGTCCAGGTCCGCGTCTCGATGTCTCAATTCGGCTGGAACGTCAGGCCCTATGAGGAGAAGGGGATGTTCGCGATAGTCGACGCGTTCACGGCTGGTATAGGGGAGGCTGCTAAACGTGAGCGATACGTGGTGAGGGCTCCAGACGATTTCCAATCCTTGGTCGATGTCTTGAGGGAGGCGATTAGAGATGTTGGAGCGGTAAGGGCGGTGATAGACTCGGTGACAACTCTCTACATAACCAAGCCCGCCATGGCCAGGGGAATGGTCCTACAGTTGAAGAAGATCTTGTCGGGGATGGGGTGCACGTCGATCCTAGTCTCGCAGGTGAGCGTGACTGAGAGGGGCTTCGGAGGCCCTGGAGTCGAGCACGCTGCGGATGGGATAATTAGGCTCGATCTCGACGAGGTTGATGGAGAGCTTAGGAGGAGCATAATCGTCTGGAAGATGAGGGGGACATCTCACTCGATGCGCAGACATCCATTCGAGATAACGGATAAGGGGATGATAGTTAAAGCCGAGGAGGTAATTAAGATAACTGGAAGGTGATATGAGATGAGCGAAGAGGTCCCCCTAACCCCGGTTGGGAGGGAGCAGATCCATAAACTCGAGTCAGCCCTACTGATCGGAAGTATCCTCAGACCAGACGTTTTAGAGGAGTTGAGGAAGGCCGAGGAGAGGTTGACTTGGGTGGACTCATTGGCGGTAGCGGCCGCGGCCTTGGCCAGGGAGAAGGCTAAGATGACCGTGAGCCAGATAGCTGATGAGCTCGGCAGGAGCGAGGCGACCATAAGAAACCATCTTGGAGGGAAGACCAAGGCCGGCCAAATAGTCAAGGAGACCTATGAGCGCTTCTTGAGAGAAGGGGTTAAACTGGAGCTGCCGTCCATCTTCGAGCTCAAGCAGCCGAGCCTGGAGGAGGCGATAAGATCCGGGGAGGTTGTGAAGAGGGAGGAGGTTGAGAAGCTCAAGGAGAAGTATGAGGCAGAGATCAACGACCTCAAAAACCAACTATCCGAGGCCAGGAGGTCGCTAGATGAGCTGAGGTCGAAGACTGAGAAGATTAAAGAGGCTTTAACAAAGGCCATCGAACTCCTAGAATGAAACGTAAACAATACTCAACTCACTTCTTCTTTTTTAATTCTAACACCTATCACCTATCCCATGATAGAATAGTTATGTTATGAGAAATCTGGGTGGAGCCCCGGGCGGGCTTTGAACCCGCGGCCTGCGGCTTACGAGGCCGCCGCTCTACCAGCTGAGCTACCGGGGCCTCGTCCTCAACAATTCCTTGGCATTATATTATTTTTAAATCGTATTTCATCCTTAGGCTTGTCGTGGTGGTGGTCGTCATCCCAACCTATATGGAGGCGGAGAATGTTAGATGGCTTCTTCCAAGGCTCTTGGATTCGTTGGAAGAGGCGGGTTGGAGGGCCTTAGCGCTCATAGTCGACGACTCAAGTCCCGATGGGACGGCGGAGGTTGCGGAGGAGATCGGATCCAAGAGGGGAGGTGGGGTCGAGGTCCTCAGGAGACCGGGAAAACTCGGCATAGGGTCGGCGTATATAGATGGATTCAGATACGCCCTCATGAAACATCCATGGGCGAGATATATCTGTGAGATGGACGCCGATGGCAGCCACCCACCTGAAACGCTTGTCAAGATGCTTGAATGTGCTGAGAGGGTTGGAGCGGATGTGGTGGTGGCCTCAAGATATATTGAGGGCGGGGGATGGGTTAATGGATCTTTGACCCGAGTCTTGATAAGTAGATCCGCGAACCTCCTCGCCAGAATCTCAACGGGGATTAAGCTAAGCGACCTAACCTCGGGGTTTAGGGTAATTAGGGCGGAGTCTTTGAGAAAAGTCGTCGATAGGTTGACCGAGCTCAAGTCCGGCTACGTCTTTCAAGTTCAACTACTCTACCTATTGAGCAGGGCGGGCTGCAAGATCGTCGAGTATCCGTTGAAGTTCATGCCGAGGAGAAGCGGTGAGTCGAAGCTCGCTAAAAGAGAGATAATCTCCTATGCTGAGTGGTGTGTAAAGACCTTCTTCAGGAGGCTTATCGGTTGAGGAGGAGATTAAGAGATCTCGGTGAGAGATACATTCTAGAGTATGTGATCGATAGGCTCGAGCAGCTTAACGGCTCCCTCCTGCCGCCAGGAGATGATACGGTTGACATCATCTTAAGCGATAGGATAATATTTTCATCCGACATGCTCCTAGAGTCAACCGATATTCCACCTGGAATGAGTTTTAGAGACGCTGGGTATAGGGCTGTGACCGCCACTACGAGCGATATAGCGGCAAAGGGTGGAAAGCCTATAGCCTATTTAATCTCCCTAGCGCTTCCATCTAAGATGTTCTTCGACGAGTTCGAGGAGCTCTGGAGCGGGATCGAGGAGGCGGCTAGGATCTATGGTGGGAAGGTGGTCGGAGGGGATACAAATGATGGGAGAGAGCTTGTGATAGATGTCATGTGCCTGGCGAGGGCCACGAATCCGGTTTCGAGGATTGGGATGAGGCCTGGAGATATAGTCGCCGTCACGGGAAGGTTTGGAGCTCAAGCCGCCGGCCTTCACGCACTCCTCAATAACCATAGGGGAGAGGCGGTGGCCGAGAAGGTCATCAGGAAATTCCTGAGACCGAGAGCTAGAGTCGAGGAGGGAGCTGCCCTCGCGATGTCCGGCGCATTAACAGCCTCCATGGATTCAAGCGACGGCCTCTCCGAGACCCTCCACACCCTAATGGATCTAAATGGATATGGGTTTAGGATAGATGATCCGCCGATAGATGATGATGCGAGGGAGTATGCTGAGAGATTCGATGTAGATTTATTCGACCTAGTGTTTCATGGAGGAGAGGAGTATGAGCTTATAGTCACGGTTAAGCCGAAGATGCTTGAAGATGCTTTAAGATCCGTCAAAAGCGTTGGGGGGAATCTGATCCCGATAGGGAGGGTGATCGAGGAGAAAATCATCGAGGCTAAATGGTTTGGGAAATACGTGACCGTGGAGAGGAGAGGATACGAACACTTCAGATGAAGAGTGGAGGGATTCAGGGAGATCATCCCTATATCTCCGGTTTAAACGTGGCGACTCTCGATGAAGAAGAGGTAGTATAAGATAGCTACTATAGTCTTTGAGTCCCTGATCCTACCATCCCTAATCTCATCCAATACCTGATTAATGGACATCTCAATGACCGAGATGTTCTCATCAATCTCAGGTGCCTGAACCCCTCTTCTCAGATCTCTTGCTAAATAGATGTGCAGGATCTCGCTACTATAGCCCGGAGTAGGATATATTGTGATTAGATGGGCGAGCTTTCCGGCGCGATAACCAGTCTCCTCCTCGAGCTCCCTAGCCGCGCAGGCCATCGGATCTTCACCGGGTTTAAGGGTTCCAGCCGGGATCTCCAAGAGAACCTCGCCGACCGGATGCCTATATTGTCTCACCATGAGAATCTTTCCAGGCTTTATTATCGGCAGGATCGCGGATGCTCCTGGATGGACTACTATCTCCCTCTCGGCTCTCCTTCCACTCGATAATAGGACTTCATCCAACCTCAGGTTGAGGAGCTTACCCCTATAGATAGTCCTACTTGAGACCACCCTCTCCATCTCTCTCAAGTCAAAGAATCCCTCCCCCTAATGAGGATGAAGCTATACGAGGTTCATCATGTTCAAGGCCGTATAAACCGCTGTCAAGGCCGCTGGAGCCGCTACCTCGGTTGGAAGGGTTATCGCCGGAGCCAAGTCTATGACTAGATCCGCCAACCTGTATACGCCCTTCGGTATCCCCTCCCTAGACCCGAAGAGGAAGCTCACCCTCTTCGACCTCGACAAGAGTTCCTTAAGTTTGGCGGCCGCGTCTCTAAGCTGGAGACCTTCAGGCTCGAAGACTATGATGGGCTCACCTCTCCTCTCCCTAACGAGCTGATAAAGGTCTTGAACATAGACCTGAATCCTCTCAACGGCTCTACCATAGCTCCTCCTCTGGATCTTAAACCTCGACTCTATCCCCTCCCATACCCCGTCGATGAAGGAGGCGAGCTCCATGGCGTTCACCGGCTTATTCGGCGCTATCACCAGCTCCCTAACCTCATAGGCTTGAACAGCTCTCCCAATCCTCCTCCCAATCTCTCTCGCACCCTCCATAGATCCAAGATACGGCATCTGAACTATCGAGATCTTATTGAAGAACTTGGTCGATGGCCTCTTCCCGAAACCCATCTTCCTCCACTCAGAGCTCCCATCGAGGATCGCCACAGCCGCCTTGTCGAAGATTATCTCAACCTGAATTATCTTCTCGGGATTGTCTAGGTCTACGGGAGCCCCGACCGCTTCTTGGATGGCCGCTCCAACCCTGATATTCACGTCTATGCTCCTGAACTCATGGCTTCCCCTTCTAACCGTCCTAACGGCGAAGCTTTGATCAGAAGTTAGTTTCTCAATGGCCAACTCCTTGGCGGCGGCCTCGATCTCCTCGATCCTCGCATCGACCTCAGCCTCAACCGGGATAACCCTCTCAGCCTCTGGAACCTCGTTCAAAATCTCCTCCATAAGCTTAGATTTGTCTGGACATGAATCCACTATTATCAGCCCTCCAAGCCCCTTAGGCTTAACTATGAGCCGCGCATCCGGCTCGAGTTCAAGCACTCTAGACGCAGCAACCTCTTCAAGGCCAAGAGGGGTCTTTATTATCAGCTCCATCTCACTACATGATAAATTATTGAAAAACTCCTTAAAATAATAGAGAAACGTTCGCCTCGGGCACGAACGCTAAACCTTTTTATTAAATGACCGATTTTCTTTTAATAGATATGGAGGCCGCTGCTAAGGTAGTTAAGGCATTAATGGAATGCGGGCCCTCCTACTCAGAGATCTCTAGGAGGACCGGGGTCCCCATCCCAACTGTGAGATACATATTGAGGAAGAGGTTGCCGAGACTAGGGTTCTCAGTGAAGGCCGCTATAAATTACGGAGCTTTAGGTCTTCAGAGATATTTGGTAATTATTAAGCCAAATCTATCGCCCAATTACATGAGCAGGCTGTTAAACATGTTTGGAGAATTGATGTATCTCAATTACTATACCTATCTGATGAGACGAGGAGAGTTTTTAACAATCTTCAATCTTCCCCCAGAATACTTTGATGACTTCCGGAGATTCTTAGATGAGCTTAAATCCCTGAATATCGTAGCGGAGTACGTTGTGAAAAAGCTTCTCTATATGAGAGTGCTACCTTTCAGAGTGGATTGCTTCGACTTTCGCAAAGGAGTGTGGAGACAAAATTGGACCGAGACCAGATTTTGGGTTCCTGAACAATATGAAGATCCAAATCCCAGACCTAAGCTAGATAAGATAGACCTATTAATACTTAAGGAAGTTCAGAAAAACGCCTTCATCAAATATATAGATTTGGCAAAGATTCTCGGATTAACAAGACAGACTATAAGGAGACATTTCGAACGCATTGCAAGGACAATCTACATGTATGCCGTATTTTGGGTTCCTCCGTGGAATCCGGAACTTATCTCAATTCCAATGATAATAGAGGCTCCCAATGCTGACGAGGCGAGAAATACGCTCATTAATATCCCGTTTAATTATGCGGAGCTGCGGACGGAGGATGATGAGTATCTAACCCTTGCGCTCGCTCCCTCAATAGGCTTATATAAGATGGTAAAATATGTGAGTGACAAGATATCGTGTAAGAATTTCGAATTTATGGACATGGCCTATACCCTAAACTTTGTAATTCATCATAACCTCTATAGCAATAAGGCTGGCTGGTTAAATCCATACGAAATTGGAATTGAAAAAATAATTAGGAAGATTGGTTTGCTTGGTAGAGGATCTTAAAGAGGCAGCTTTCCATTAGGCTCAGTTCGTCCGATACCCATAATTAGCAATATCCCCACGATCGCTGCCTGGATCAGTAGTAGGATCAGCTCCTCCTTGGTCAGCCCAAACTTTAGGGCAAGCTCTCCAACGGACATATCTTAATGTGGGTGAAGGTATTATTTAACATTTTTATAAAAAATCACGAGATTTTTTAAACAATGTCGCATAGGGACTAATATCCGACGAGGTCGAGTTACCCTGTGTAATGCTTGAAATTGGTCGATTATCGAGTAGCTCAAGCGCTAGCGTTGATCAGAACTCTCCGGCGGGCTCTAAGCCCGTCTGTGAGGTCTGCGGGTCAACGAATGTGAGCGACGCAATATGTATAGAGCATTTATCATGCGGATATATCGCGTCGATCGCTACATTTGAGTTCAATAACTTTGTTTGCCCGAGATGTGGGAGGAAGCTCGTGAAGGAGGATGTGGATTACCGGAAAATCATCTTAAGGGTCTGCCACAATTGTGGACATATAGCGAGGATAAAAGAGGCCGCTCTGCTCAAGAAAGCAGATAGAAGGGTTCAGGTCGGAGAAAGGCTCTCAACGACTACAAACCTAAGTTCTTGGACTGAATACGTCGAAGATGTGCTTGCAAAACTTGAGCTAAGATATGTGAAGGATTATAAGGTGAGGGGGGAGTCTGGGGCGGTTCACCGCTGGGATTTCGCAGTTTGGTTATCTAAGAGAGAAAGACCTGAGATGGTCATCAAATTTAATTTGATGAACTCATCTAAGCCGCTCTTAAGACCACTAGACAATATCTTCGATATACTCTCAATCGCCATCAAGAAGGCTGATTCACGTATAAAGCACCTGATCTTGATCATGAATTATGAGGGAACCGATAATCTATTGAAGACCTGTGAAGAACTCGATATAAAACTGGTCTCAGCCAACCATAAGGAGCCGTTTGCAGAAACCCTTAAACATCTAGTAAGAACGATCCGCGGATTACATGGAGCCGGGTCCTCCAAGTAAAAGATCTTAACAGCTACATGGGCGACGTTCTCATAAGAGCTTGAATCCATCCACCTAGCATATGTTAGCTTCCTCTCACCTCCGCAACAACATTACTTTACCAAAATTTTAATAACAGTTGATCATTGATTCAGAATCAAGTGGTGAGGAATGAGCTGGTCGACTGAATCCAACTCCGCAATCGATGTAGCCATTATAGCACCTTTAATAGCTGGGCACGCATTAGTGCTCCTACTACCCCACAGCTTAGAGTCCTTTAACTTTAGCCTAGGGATTTACGTGCTCGGATACGTCGTCTCACTCGCGGCGACATCGATGAATAAGGAGTTTAGACACTTACTCATGATACCTGTCACGGGCTTCGCTATAGGTTTGATGGCCGAGATAGTTGGGGTCAATACCGGCATACCCTTCGGCAGATATGAGTATGTGTCACTAGGGGGACCGCGCGTCCTCGGCGTGCCCCTCGATGTTCCGATGATGTGGGGGCTTTACGCCTACTTAATGTACCTCATAGCGTCCTCTACCGTAACACGAAGAGGGAGTGTTGGAGCGATTTTAAGGATCGTATATGCCTCACTTCTCATGGTCGTATTGGACTTGGCTATGGATCCATTCATGGTTAGCGAGGTTCACGCTTGGATCTGGCTCGATGGATGGGGGCCTAGATGGTTCGGCGTGCCAGCGAGCAATTTTATCGGCTGGTTCATAGTATCTTTCGCGATTTTCCTCAACCATGAACTTGCCGCAAGCAACTCATCAACGCCTAAGGCAACCTCGCTCATAGCCCCTTACACGTGTCTTGTAATGTTCTTCACCTCCTTTATAGGATCCGAGCTGGCGGCTCCTGTCGCGGCGCTTCTAGTGATTTTAATCGCCGGACCTCAAATGATTAATTACGTATTGAGACGGGTTTAAACGCCGAAACGATCCCTTGCTCCCGCCCCTTCCTCTACCTACGTCAAGTTAATCCTCAAACATCTGATAATAAGGTGTTAAAACGGCTGTCAGAGACATTAATGAGCTAGAGGTTCACTTATAGGAGCATTTTCTCATAAACTTCAGCATGAATACCTGCGTGACGAGGTCGCAGGGATTTGAACCCCGGGTCTCCGGCTCCGGAGGCCAGCGCCATATCCAAGTTCAGATATCCTGCCCGGAAGCTTCCGATAAAGGTCCGCCTAAACGCGATCCTCGCATAAACGATCGCTTCAACAATCATTTAATCTTACACTCCTGAAACGAGAAGAGGGCACGGCTTTCAACGTTCTAGTAGGCGGAACGACGTGTTCCAGCCTATGGCATTAAATCGGGTCTCACGTCATTATCTGTGATGGGGGCTGCGATGAGGTCGAGAATAATCCTAGTAATCCTTCTGCTAGCAGCTTTAACGGGGTCCTTAGTCTATCTGGGATCGATCCACAGCATTCCCAAACGGCAGCCGGAAACGGCTAAAGCCAACATAACCCACATCACTTCAACTTCGGAAACCTCACCTCCCAGCCCAGGACAGGCTTCAGAATTCCTTGAGGTCGGAGAGGTCTATAGGCGGCTAGGCTATCCAAGGATAAGCTGGAACCCTCGAAACCCAAACTACACGGTATCCTATCATTATCTCGGCGACCACCCCATCCACTACAGGCTAGGCTATCTTAAGATGCCCGCGATAGATTTAGAGAAAGCCCTAGAGCCCGCCCCCAGGCCCGGGAATAAAACCC
>JAGGTD010000078.1 GCA_021163925.1 Nitrososphaerota archaeon | reverse complement strand
ATTTTCCGCGATATTATTCGAGCCACCTCGTCCCAGTCTTGTGGCGATGAAGCCGAGGCATGGATGTTCACGTTCACGACAATGTTTCTAGGGGCGAATCCTCCGCGCCTAAACCATTCCGCAACCCTCCTCGGCAAGATCATCTCTCCTCGATGTAGATAGTATAGACCCTCATGGGTAAAGCGAACTCCACGCTGAGCATGAGGAGCCATACCATATTCGGTCTCCCACCATTCAGCCTCTTCCTCAGCCGCCCCTCCTCTACCACCCCTTCCATGAACCGTGATCTCGTGATGATAATGGTAGGTGTGAACCGTTAAGCCATCTAGGCTTTGAAGCGTGGATCTAAAATCTTCAACCTTATTCCTAGTCTCTTCCATCTTTTGCCTGAACTCCTCCATGATGTCCTTGAGGTTGATTACAGGTTTTCCGGTCTCGTCAAAGGTTACTCCAAGCTTTTCTAGAATATCTTTCATTTCTTGCTCGGTTATCACTCCATCCTCTAACGCCTTGGTCAAGGCAATGGAAGTATCCATGAACATGTTTGCGGTTTGATCAGCTCCCATCATCGCCAACTGCATCGCCGTTTGTTGAAGCGAAACGATTTGGGATGTGAATGCGAGCATCTGCTGGATCGCCGCTAATCGTTTCTGGCTAAGGGTTTGTTCGATCGTTAAAGCTGTTGATTGCTTCATGGCCTCTAATTGCTGTTTCGTGGCCTCTATTTCCCGCTTAACGGCCTCGATCTGCTCCTCGGTGGCGGTCTTAGACTCTCTCAGTTTCTCCAATTTCTCTTCAAGCTGTCTCAGATGCTCCTCGGTGGCCGCTATCTCATCAGCCATTAGAGCCTCTTGGATCTCCTGAATCGTCGTGAAGTATGACATGGCGGTTCCGGCGATTTTCTGAGCGGCCGCTATGTTCTTGCTTCTCATCTCAAGCTCGATAAACCGATTATTCAATTCCTCAAGCGTTGAGAGGAGGTTTTGGATGTTTGATGGTGCTTGCGAGCCTAGGGTGGCTATCGCATCGTTAACGTTCTCGATGGCGTTGTGGAATGGGCCGAGAACCCTTCCATAGTTGGCGAGGTTTCCTAGAGTGGTTTGAAGTTTCTTAAGAGCTTCCTCATGAGCTTTCTGAGCCTCAGCTGCTCTCTTAGCCTCCTCGGCCTCCCTCGCCATCGCCTCAACTAATCTTCTAGCCTGATCCTCCGTGAGGCCATAGTCTTGAACCAACTGCTTAACCAGCTGACCATGCTTATCCCATGTCAGATTTAATCCGAGGAGCTTATTCGCGAGGTTTATCGCCTCATCCGCATCGAGCTTAAACTTCCTGCCTAGATTTACTATGGCCTCAGCCGTGATCCTAGCCCGATCCTCTAACTCTTTACTTGAATCGACTATCGCTCTAAACTGCTCTGGAACCTCCTCGCCCGCCTTCATCGCCTCATATACTAGATCCCTGATCCCGCCCTCCATTATCCCGAGATGCTCGGCTATCTTGAGAGCCTCCTGCCTCGTTATCTTACCCATATCCACCCAAGACTTTATCCAGTTACCAGCCTCCTCCAAACTGCTCTGGAACCTCCTCGCCCGCCTTCATCGCCTCATATACTAGATCCCTTATCCCGCCCTCCATTATTCCCAAATGTTCTGCTATCTTGAGAGCTTCTTGTCTAGTGATCTTACCCATATCCACCCAAGACCTTATCCAGTTACCCGCCTCCTCCTCGGTTATCCTCCCAAGCCTCATCTGAACCTCTATGGCCGATTCGAGGTTACCGGCTACGTCTCCAACCGCGTGGGCGATTATACCTCTCCAAGAAGCGAATACGGTCTCAATGGCTGGGAGGAATGTGTTTCCGAGATAGACCGCTATGCTTGAAGCCGACTCCCCTATCCTCCTCTTCATCCTATCGACCTCGGCGGACATGGCCGCGAATCTTCCCTGAGTGGTCTCAAGCCAGCGCTTATACGCCTCCCATGTAGATCCCTGTCTCCCGATCTCCTCCCTCAATTCCTCGAATTTCTCGGTCATCTGGGTGAAGGTCGATAACGCCTTTAATGCTCGCATATCTACTCCCTTCAGCCTATCCTGTAGGCTCTTGAAGTCTCCCCCAAGCTCCCTAGCCCTCGCGATAACGTCCAGAATCACCTCATTCGTATCCCTCAAAGCACCATTAGCATCTCGAATAGGGACGCCGAGCTTCTCCGCAATCTCATAGAGATCGAGGAAGAATCGGTTTAGGTGGGTTCCAGCCTCTTGAGCAGATCCGAGACGCCTCTCAAGGATAACTAGCCATGTGGTCGTATCCTCTAGACTTAATCCGAGGTTTCTGGCGGTCGCTCCACAGTTCGCTAAGCCTTGGGCGAAGTCATTGGCTGTTCCGATTCCAAGCCTTGAGGCATTAACTAGGGTATCGACGACCCTCGTGGCCTCGGCTCCGTTCATCCCGAATTGGGCCATGACCTGGACCAAGTTGTTTCCAGCGGTTGCGAAGTCAACCGACTCTAATCTAGCCATCTGGATAGCCGCTCCCAGAGCGTTCATCGCATCCTCGCCGGATAATCCAGCCTTGATCAAGGATTGGAGGGCGGCCATGGCCTGCTCGGCTGCGACCGCGTAGTCCCTTGAGGCCGCTGAGGCCGCGACTCTGAATGATTGTGCTAAGAGGTTTACGTCTTGGCCTACCTCCCTCGAAAGGGATGCCAGTTTTATCGACTCCGCCTCGAACTCCGCGAACGCCCTAACCCCGTCGCGGATCATATCATTTACTTGATCTAAGATGTTGAATCCGATTAATCCGGTTATAACTCCTCCAGCTATCTCGCCGATCCTCCGGAGGCTTGAGGAGAATTCCATGAAGCTCGCCGAGGCCTTCTCAACCTCCCTCGACGTGTTGACTACATGTCGCCTAACATTCTTGAGGGCGGATGAAGCCTTATCGACTCCCTCGACCACAACCCTTAGGAGATAATCTCTCCCATCCATCTAGGGTCGCCTCCTATAGAGAAGCCTCCTCCTCTGATCGGGTCTGAGCCTGAGATCTCTCCTATGCTTAACCATCTCGGCAACCCCTCCAAAAGATCCTCCGAGAAGGATTAGGTCGAAGATCCATGCGGCCGGGCCATCGAATTCGAGCATCGTGCTCGGCCTAACCCCCAAGATCCTCGATAGGTTGGCTATCGAGCCTCCATAGACTCTTTGGAAAAACCCGCGGCCTTAACAGCCCTTCGGATCTCGTTCGCCACCTCGACTATCAGCTTGAAGAGGAGTTCGGGCCAGTGATCGGGTTTCGGCTTTGGCTGGATGAACCTCTCAAGCTCGTCCATCGCGGTCTTCAAGTCGTCGGCAAGCCTCTTCGCATCCTCAAAGCTATCCGGGACTGCGGCGAACCTATTTCCAAGTAGATTTACGTATGGGATGGCGTAGGCTGGGAGATTAACCGAGTATTCAACGTCGCCGACCCTCAGCTTAAACAACGCCTAAACCTCCTCAATACTCGCTCACGGTGTTTGTCAGGGTTGCCTTGAGGATCTCATCCGAGCCGGGCTTGATGGCTGCGAAGTCTATGCTTTGGATGATCGCTCCAGGCGAGTCCACATCCCCAGACCAAGCCGAGTAGACGATCCTCGGAAGCTCTAGCTTGAGCTGATAGCCTAGGCCTCCCTCGATCTCGTCCCCGGTCAGGGTTATCGTCAGAGATGTCTCCTCATCATTTAGGAATCTATCTAGATGATCTCGATCCATGAACTTAACGTCCATGCTCCCAGTTATCTCAAGCTCTCCAAGCTCATGTCTCGGAAGATATCTCGAGCCGATCACATGATGATCCGATGATGGATTGTTGTTCACCTCTAGGGATAGTGCTCTGAGCTCGACCTCCTGGCCTCCTAGAACCGCCGATACATCCCCTGAATGCCAATCCCTCGCCGTTGGAAAGCTTGGAGACCTGACTTCGGCTGAATCCTCCTTCTGGGCCAAGATGCTCGCGGTTGCCGAGACATATTCGCCTGGAGCGAGCTCTAGGCTCATCGACTCTAGGATCGCGGAGGTTATCCTCCTAGCGGCGGAGTCTAAGCCTATCTCTATCGTATAGGTCGGCGGAGCCTCCCCAACCCCGCAAGGCTTGAAGGTGTGGGTGTAGACGGTTGGAGCGCCGGTTGGATCCGGCTGGCTGGTCTCAACCTTCCCTAAGAGCATTAAGAGGAAGTCTCCGATTATCTCCGGATTCGCGGGAAACTCAACGTCTCCCGAGACGACGACGTTTCCAGGAGCCTTATCGACGGGCCACCTAACCCCGATACCCCTTCTCAGAATCGGCTCCTTATCCGCAGCTATACTCACGCTCAATGGGTCCAGGTATCTGACCGGGGTTGTGGGGTTTCCGAAGCTCGTCTCCCTACCAACTCCAACGTATCTCATCTCAGCCCATCATCGACCATCAGAGTATTTTTCGCATCAAGATCCTCGAAACCATCCCATCAAGCTCCCTAAGAGACCCCTCCACGGCTCGGGCCAAGATTCTCTGAGCCCTAGTTCCTGGATGCCTAACATATTTCGCGTAAACGACATCTCCATGGACCTCGAATCTCAAGGCCATGGCCCTCCTAGCCCTAATGATATGCGGCCTAGCACCATACTCGATGAATTTGGCGTAGGGTGCCTCGCGGCCTCCCATCAAGACCATGTAGCTTCCAGCTCCCTCAACGACCCTAATACTCCTCTTAAGCCTCCCCGTCCTAGTTGGAGCGAGCCTCTCGGCATTTGATCTTATCTTCTCGGCGAGCCTCCTCGAGATGACTGTGTGCAGTTTATTGAGAGAGTTCAAGGTCTTCAGAAACTTATCCATTCCCTCGATCCTCAAGCCTCGACTAGCACCTCCACGACCAAGTAGATTCTATGGCCATAGACCTTCTCGGATGGCGCCTCAACCCTCTCAAATCTAATGGGCTTCGCATCCCTAACCAATCCGCCCAAGCTCCTATCATCCATTATCCTTGAGTATAGTTCCCACATTATCCGCTTGGCTTGAGAGTATGCTCTCGACGAGTCGCCGCTAACCGCGTCGATGACATACTCGAATCTCCAGCTATGAATCCTCCTACCGCCTATCGTTATATCCCTCATCTCACCATCCCTAATCCAGACGAAGACTCTCGGAGACTTGAATCCATGTTGGAGGGATGGCTCTGAGACCGTGACCTCCTCAACTCCCTCAACGCTCCTCGCTATCGACGCCAAGGCCTCCTCGACATCGTTGAAAAGCCTCTCCAAGCTCATCCAAGTCGATCGGGGCTGCGGAGCATTTTTCGCATATACGAAATATTCTCTCATCGTCGCCCACTCTGGTGGAATGGAGCACGCCGCGGTGGATCGGGATATCTTGATGGATTTGATCGAGAAGTATCGTAAGCTGTCTAAGAGGTTTGATGAGAGGGTTGGGAGGCTCTCGATTCCTCAACTCGTGAGATGCGTGGACGCCTTAGCGAAGCTCGCGAGACTCATCCTAAGATACCGTGGAGTCCTAGATTTGGAGGAGAGCGAGAGGGAGCTAACGAGACTCTTGGCGGAGGTTAGGGAGGAGATGAGATCTGAGAAGGGTTCTGGGAAGACAGCCCTATGGAGGGTTAAGAGGATGGATGAGGAGATCGACTTGATCAAGGCGATCCACCGATTGGCTGAAAGACTCCGCGAACTCAAGATCAAGCTCATCGGAGGAGATGAAGATGAGTAAGGAGGATAAGTTGAGGTCTCTTAAGCCCGGAGACTTGATTGAAGTTCTCTGGGGAGACGCTTGCCTCTATGAGAGGGTATCGGATAGAATGCTGAGGAACTTGAAGCCCAAACATCTCGACACGCCGATGAGAACTGAGGAACTTGAAGCCCAAACATCTCGACACGCCGATGAGAAACGTTGGGAGACTTATCGGGATCATGGACGGTAAGCTCATGAGATACCTAGTCCTCTGGATAGGCCAAGACAATAGGGGCCATAGGATCGCCGTCATCCCAACATCCCTGATAATCGAGGTGAAGAGGGCTAGGAGAAGGGTTGAGAAGAAGCCCATGATCTCCCACCGCTTCCACAGGCTCCACGGGGTCGCCGTGAAGATCTATGGGGTGAAGAAGGTTGGCGAAGAAGATTAAGCGAGCTGGACTCGTCGTCAAGTATAGGAGAGGTAAACTTATCTTAGGTAGATCCGACTGGGCCGCATTAATCCTCCTCCTAGTCACCTTCATCGCCATTATCCTCATCATATCTGGCCAAGATGAGGCAGCGGAGAAGCTCTTCATCTTCCTCGCCGGAGGTGGTTTTAGCGGGCTCCTCGATCGACTTATAGAGGGGTGAGCTCCTCCACCTCTTAGACCTCCTTGGAATCTGCCTTAGAGTTGTTCCACAGCAGATACAGGTCTTCCTGCCGAACTTGTCGAGCTTGTAGAAGATCTTTAGATCTGGGAAGCTCACCCCGCAGACCGGGCAGTAGAGCCATCCGACGAGCCTAGGTCTCCACCAAGGTCTATGAACAACGTCTGGGATGTGTTGGCATAACCCCCTACAGCTCTTCTTACCCATCACGATCGACGAACTCTTCCGAGGATTTCAATCAGCTCTTTAACAACGGGTTCCACTTTCAGCGAAAATGGCACCGAACATCAAACCTAAATTTAGTCGCTGATATTTGTCTGCTAAGTTGGTCAAGACCATAATCACCTTCAGCTGCGACGTTGAGGATGCGGAGAAGATAGAAGAATACTGTAGGAGGAATCGGCTGAACAGGAGCTGGTTCATAAGGGAGTGCGTGATGCAGGTTGTTGACGGAGTAGTCCCGCTGATCGCAAGAGATTACGCCCTAAATTTTCGGGTAAAAAAGAGGGGAAAATGATGCATTAAATTAGGAACGATTCTGAAGGATAATATACGGCGAGGGCTAGGGCGTATGCTAGGTCGTCGTGGGTTCCAGCCCTATGGCTGAATCTGAAGCCTCCCCTCCAATTCCTCTCATATTGGATGCAGTTTAGGTGGTTTAGGAGCTGTGGATCGTTCGGCAAGATTATCTCCCCCCTCTCGAGCATGAGCTTAAGCCTTCCCAAGACCTCCTCCTTAACCCTCTCGGTGAGCTTAACCCCAACTACGGGTAGGCCGAGTTCCTTTAGATGCTCGACTATCGGGCCGCCTATACCAGTCTCATCGACTGTCAATCTATCCATCCTCGCCCTCCTATGGAGGTCTAGGATGAATGAGTTGAACTCTGTGTAGCTCTCGCATCGCTCGGCTCGATAGAAGGTGAGCCTCCACCTCCCAACCCCATGATCGAACTTCACCCCGACCAACGCTGCCAAGCTCTCCCTCCCACCTGGATCGTATCCATAGATCGCGTTCTCCTCGATCCTCGGCTCATAGTCCTCGACACACCTCCTCAGGAGCTTCATCGGGAAGAAGCTGGATCTCTCCTCCAGGAAGTTCGCCTCATACTCCACCATAAACCTCTCATCTCCAATCAACCTCCTCTGCTCCTCCAAGAACTCCTCGCTTATCAGGGGTGAGAGCCTCGACGGCCAATAATATCTACTCCACCCACCATACTCTCCAGCCCAGATCCTATAGAATATGTGATCCATGTCCCATGGGGTTGAGACCATCCAGCAGGATCCATCCGTTGCCGCTATCATCGGCAGGACCA
Organism: Nitrososphaerota archaeon; assembly: GCA_021163925.1. GTDB lineage: Archaea > Thermoproteota > Nitrososphaeria_A > Caldarchaeales > Wolframiiraptoraceae > AUK039. The sequence goes on along the minus strand of JAGGTD010000078.1, from coordinate 11,285 downwards.
CATTCGCTATAACCTCCTCGGGCATGAAAGCGGCCTCATCCAATATTATCAGGTTCGCAGAGTATCCTCTTAGGGTATGGCCCCTACCACATGGGAGGACTATTATCTCGCTACCATTCATGAACTTCACCAAAGTCTTGGTCCTCCTCTCCAAGCTACTTCTCAAGATGCTCGAGTCTATGAAGTTCAAGATCTTCTGGAATAGGAGCATGCTCTGCCTAAGGGTTGCCGAGACTATCAGGGTTGTGGTCTTCGGGTTCGTCGAGGCGTAATGGATCGCCTTCGCGGCTATCGTCGTGGATTTGCCGACCTGCCTACCCGCGCATACGATTATTCTCTTACCCTCATCTCTCAAGAGCTCCTCCTGATACTTGAATGGCTTGAATCCTAGGACGAGCCTTGAGAATAGCACTGGGTCTTCGACGAGCTTCTTCAGCGCCTCCCTACGCCAGTTCGATCGACTTGAATCTCCGGTCGATGAGCCTCTCAAGCCTACGCCTCGCCACCTGGATATAGATGTCCTCCTCATCTCCGCCTGGAATCCTCCTCTGCCTAAGGACTCCGGCAGTCCATTGAGCCTCTATGTCTCCGAGAATCTCCCTCAAGCCCTCATCGGCTACAGGCGTCTCCGTGTACTCGGATAGTATCTGGTTTATCTCGTTGTCGATGGTTTGGAGGGCTTCGCCTATCTCCTCGTCTAGGCTAGTATCCTCCTGTGGGTGCTTGAGCCACCACTTAACGTCTGAGATCGATGCGTAGGTCATGGCCAGAGCCTCCTCCTCTTCCCAACCTCCTCCCTTAGAAGCCTAAGCTCCTCTCCGAGATCGTTCAACCTCCTATCGATCGAATCCATCCTCGCCTCAATGGCCCTCACCCTCATGGCCAGATCACCTACAAGCTCCCTCAAGATAGATCTCACCAGCCTCTCCCAAGGATTCGCCGTCGGATTTCCAAGACATGATCGAGAACAGGATGTAGATGATCGAGAGGATGATGTAGGCCGCCGCCGTGATCTTCGTCGGGAGGTCTCCGAGCATCGGGTTATGCTTCTCAGCCTCCATGGCCACATAAAATATTAGGGTGAAGGATGCCGCGATGAGGATGGCGATCATCAACTTCTCCAAGATCATCTCCTAGAGGTCGCCGCCGTTATCCTTCTATCCAAGTATTCGAGCTTCTCGTGGAGATACTTGTCTATGTCGTTGAGCCTCTGCTCTATCCTAATCAGGGTTGAGTGGATCTCCCTTATGTCGAGTTCCCTCACCCTGATCATGGGCTTCTTCTCATCGGCCATCCCAACCACCTCCATTAAGCCGTTATGATCTTAACCACCGCCTTATCCCACTTCACCTTAACGGCTATGCAGTGACTTCCAGCGACATACACCTTCCTCGCCTTAACATCTCTGAAGGTCTCGATCAACAAGTCCCTGCTGATCGCCGTTATGAACGCATCCCTCTTCTTGAATAGGATCGCGTGATAGGTCGTTATCCCACCGCTACCGCTCCCAGTCTTAACCCTAGGGCTCACGAAGATGTCCACGCCGAACAGCCTCGCGACAACGCCGGTCTTCGGATCGAATGTCCCGAACTGCATCGCCGTCTTGATATAATCCTCCTTCAATAGATCCTCATACTGTTTCGGATGCAGGACTAGGACGAGGTCTCCTGGGGCGAAGCCCACGTTCTCGCTCCTAAGCTTCGTCAAGGCCGATAGGATTAGATCGCTGTTGAAGGTATCCTCCGAGGTTAGATCGGATTCAGCGTTATCGCCCGGGGTGATCGTCGAGCCCGCTGAGGAATCGAGCTCATTCAGGATTAGGTCGTCTGAGCTTAGCTGAGCGGCCTCCGCAAAACATCTAGCTATAACCGCTCCGAGATCCTCGCTCATCCTCTCAGCATCGACGTAGGTGAAGCTCTGGATCCCGCCATACTCGACCGGAGTCACCTGGACGAAGGTTATCGTTTGAGTCGCCTCGGCTGGCTCTTGGCCCGGGGTTAATTCGCTGAAGATTATCGAGTTTATTATCGGTAGGGTTGCGGTCTTCTCGCCACGCTCTAGGGCCACGATCTCCCCAAACCCCCTCAAGCCTATTGGAGCTCCGGCCGGAATCCTGAAGAGGGGCATGCTATGGGTTAGGGGCTGGTCGGAGGTTCCGGTGACAGCCTCCCTCGCCTTTAGCTTAACGCTCTCAGCGATCCTCTTACCTATCTTCTTGCAAAGCTCCTCGAATGTCCTAGGCTCTCCATCAACCCTCTCGACAACTATCTTACGGCTCTCTCCACCCATCTCCATCTCGCAGACACCAGAGCCTTGAACGGTATATTTCGCATTCTCGACCGCGAGCTCGCTCAAGACCTTGTAAGCTTCATCGCCTAATCCAACGGCTTCGAGGATCTTAACGGTCTTCGCAGGCTCCTCAAGCCTCGACAATCTTGAGAGCTTCTCATAGCTTGGAGGCTCCTTCCCAAACTGCTTGTAATGGGCTGCGAGATGCTTGTAGACTCCAGGTCTATCTCTGTCTGGTATATCTACTCCTCCCCTAGCCCCAAAGAGCGCTGCCATGGCCGCCGCCACTCCGCGCCAGACCACCATCAGCTTTCCATCTATCACCTCGTGGTGTGGGAGCTTGTAGCTTCTTAGAGTCTTAGGATTCTCCTCATCATACCATGCGAATCCAAGCCTGAACTTCATCCAATCGATCTCCCCGTTTTTACTCGCCCACTTCTTCAAGGAATCTATGGCCCTAACCTTGTCCCATGGCCTATCGAGTGGTGCTCTCGGGGTTTCATGGACCTCCACCGCCCTCTCAACCGCCTTCAGCTCGATGAGGTTCTCGACGACCTCTATATTCGATTCGGGGATTCCTGGGACGGCCACGAGCGAGATCTCCCTGAGGTGGAGGTTTCTCGGAACTATCACGTCATCTATCAGGTCTATGGTCTCATAGTCCGCTCCGAGACTCACATGCTTGATCAACCCATTTCTGATCTTCTCGGCGGCCGCTTCATCGAATATCTCCGCCTCATATCTCAAGACCTTATTCACCTCATCCCAGTAGACCCTCGCCTTTCCGACCGCGTTCTGGGCTGAGACGTGCTCCCAGTAGACCGGTATCTCTCTATCCTTGACCTCCTCGGCCATCCTCCTAAGCTCCTCCGGGAGGTATAGTCTACCGTTCCTGCTAACCCTCGCAGGGGCCAAGACCCCCTTGATCCTCAAGGCCTCGTCATACCATCCCAAGACCTCTAGGCTCATCAACCGATTCGCATACTGGTTGAGAATTTTACACATCGATGCGAAATATGCTCCCCGCTCAGCCTCACCAATAGATGCTCGGGAAGATCTTGGAGAGGATAGGTCTCAAGAGAAGTGAAGAAGGGTTCTTTGAGGGAGTCGGTGGGTCGATAAGCCATTCAAGCATGGAGTCCGGCGGAGTCTTCAGGAAGAGGTTCGAGTACTTTGTGAAGGATCCAGACACCTATACCGCGATCATGAGCTTGACCTCATTCATCGTCGGCCCAGGATTCCATGTCTCAGGAGATGAGAGGGCGGTAAAGCTAGTCAACAGGTTTAATAGGGTTGTTGGGATGGATCAGATCCTGTTTAGAGCTGTGTGCGAGATGCTTTGGGCGGGTAACAGCTTCTGGATCAGGGTATATGATGGCGGCAGGCTGACCAACCTAAAGCACGTACCGTTAACCTCCATAACCGCGATCCATAGGGATGATTCGAGGATAGTGGCCTTGGAGTTTCAGACGATAACCGGCCAGGTCTTGAAGCTCGATTCAGAGAGCCTAGTCCACTTCTATCTGATCAAGCATGGTGGGGAGGTTTTGGGGTCTCCGATAAATAGGCCGTTGACCGAGCCTAGGATGGTCTATGATCCAGATAGAAATGCATGGTATCAGATTCCAAGCTACTATGATATCGTATCAAGTGGAGTATGGAGTGGGCGATGTGGAGGGTCTTGATGAAGTATCCTCCGAGACATATCTATAGGTTTCCTAGGATCGGCGGTGAGGCTCAAAGGGAATATGCGGAGAAGATAAAGTCGATGCTGCCGGGAGAGGATATAGTGACGAATCAGGAGGTCGATGTCATTCAGGTTAAGATGGATCCGAGGGCGAGGTTCGACGCATACATCGAGTATCTGGACAATAAGGTGACCCTGGGATTGATGACATCGGTTCTAAGGCTTTTCACGAAGCCCGGGTTCACGGAGGCCTCGGCCAAGGAGGCTAATAGACTTCAAGACAACTTGATAAACGCTATCCAGAGGAATGTTAAGAGGATAGTTGAGCGAGAGATCTATGAACCGCTCCTAAGGAGCCATGGCCTAGACCCGAACGAGAATCCAGTTAGATTCAACTGGGGGATCCCTGAGAAGCCTAGGATAGAGCTTGAAGACATCAACAGATTCTATGCGACCCCGCCACACGTCGAGCCTGCGCTGAGCAGGGATGAGGTTAGGAGGATGTTGAGAAGTCTGGGGTTCCCGATAATGGTTGAGGAGAGGGGGTTTGAAGGCTGTGAGGTTAAGCCTAGGATCATAGAGGCCCAGAACTCGATAATAGTCCAGCCCGTCAAGCCTGATGAAATCGATTTAGGGTCGCTCAAGGATCTGGTGATAGATTCGGAGAAAGGGGTTAGGCTCACCCTAGAAGATGACTCCCAATCGAGGAGGATCATCGCCATAACATTCGATAAGAGGAAATGGTCTGGATGGAATAAGAAGACCGTTAAGAGATGGCTTGACGAGAACCTCCAGCTAATCGAGGAGAAGATCTGCCGTCGAGAGATGCGAGGAGGTGGCTGAATGAATCTCATGAGCATCCTCGCAATCTTCATAGGAGGAGTATGCTACGCCCTCGCCGGACTCCTGAAAAACTATGCTAGGGGTGAGAGATTCGATCCATCGAAGATCTCAAAGACCCTCATCATCGCCGGAGTCATGGCGGCCATGAATAGTCTCCTAGGCTTAGACAGCTATCGAGGCTTGGAGCGGCTCATCGTCGCGGGAGCTGGTCAAACCATGCTCATCGAATATCTCTTGAAGATCATTCATCGCTTCCTTGAGTCGCGGTCTGAGAGATGGTTAAGCTAAGGCTCACCCTACCATCCTATGATAAGGAGTCTTTAATCAGGCTTAGGGTCGATAAGTCGTTTAAGGCGAGGAGCAAGATCACCAAGCGGACTCTCGAGGTCGCGAAGGCGTTCGGGATAGGGGTCGATGAAGAGAAGGTCTTCCAAGTCTATAAGGAGTTCGAGCTTGAGGTGAATCCAGGCGAGATAATCTACATAACGGGTGAGAGCGGGTCTGGGAAGAGCATCCTATTGAGGGAGATTGGGAGGAGGCTTAAGAGGCGGAGAGAGTTCGGCGGAGTTTTGATGGATCATGAGCTTGAGATAGATCCAGATGAGATCCTCATCCATGGGGTTGGGAGGGATACGAGGGAGGCGATAGAGCTTCTAAGCATGGTCGGATTAAACGAGGCATACCTCTTCTTGAGGAGGTATAGGGAGCTTAGCGAGGGCCAGAGATACAGGTATAGGCTTGCGAAGGCGTTTTGGAGCGGGAGGAAGACCCTAATCCTAGACGAGTTCTGCTCAACCCTAGATAGGATAACGGCGAGAGTAGTCGCATACCTATGCCAGAAGTTCTGTAGGAGGAGGAAGCTAACCCTGATCGCGGCATCAGCCCACGAAGACCTGATAGAGGACTTGAACCCGGATAAGGTGATCGTCAAGAGGTTCGGCCCATACGCTGAGCTCAGAATCCTAGACCCCAGGCCTAAGCCGTGCTCGATCCTCAGCCACGTCAAGATAGAGGATGGAACCTACCAAGACTATAAGGTGTTGGCGGAATTCCACTACATCGGCGGGAGGGTCGGCTATATCAGGAGAATCTTCAGGGCCATGGTCGAGCTCGACGGTCGGAGAGAGCTGGCCGGAGTAGTCGTATACACCCATCCATACTCGGAGCTCTCTGCTAGGAATCGCGCCCTACCGATCTTGAGGGAATTGAGAAGAAGGCTTGGAAGGAGGAGGTTTGTGAAGCTTATAGATGAGAGCTTTAGCAGGGTTGCGAGGATAATAGTCCACCCAAAGTTTAGGGGGATTGGGTTGGCCGTCAAGCTCCTCAAGGAGACCATGCCCCTCCTCGAAACACCATACGTCGAGGCGTTGGCCGTGATGGCGAAGTATAATCCATTCTTCGAGCACGCGGGAATGAGGAGAGTCGGGTATAGGTCGAGAACCCATGAGGAGATTAGGAGGCTCTTAGTGAAACTCCAAGAATATGGCGTTCAGCCCAACAGGATCCACAGCAAGAGATATCTCAGGAGAATACTCTCCCAGCTAAGCAGAAAAGAGCTTAAGACGATATCTGAGGAGATCAAGAGGATTAAGATGATTGAGGGGGAGATTGGATTCGAGGAGATCATACGGTTCTTGAGCGGGCTTAGGGCGCAGCCCGAATACTTCATCTGGAGAGATCCTAGAAAGCCCTCGATCATCGACATGGCCAAGATGCTAAAAACCGTGGCCCGCGGCCGAAAGATCTGAAAGTGGATTTATGGGGTAAATTTATCGATGAATACTCTGTAGATGGCCTTTGGGTGAGCTTTTCTTGATCTGGATTGTGCCGTTTAGATTGAAAGTGAATCTATTTTCAGATAAGTCTCCAATAGGTTAATCTATCTTGATCTGAGAGATCGTTTCAGGGATGGGTGGGAAATCTGAGAAGATGTTTGTGAAGTTGAGGCTTCCTCGAAAGCTCGTCGATAGGTTGGATAGGATCGCTAGGGAGAGGGGGATAAGGCGTAGCAGGCTCATCGCATCCCTCCTCGCGGACTGGGTTGAATACTATGTTGAGGACAGGTTTGAGCCGTTCAGCATGAGGCTCGACAGGATGGGGGTGATAGACAAGCTGTTGGGGGAGATCGTGGTCGTGAGGATCATTAGGGGCGAGCCATACTGCGACTACTGTAAGTCGTTCACATGCGGCCACGCGAGATATGTTAAGAAGCTTTATTCGAGGAAGAGGAGGGAGATCTTGATGGAGGAGGCAGATCTAGGAGACTGACTTCATCCATATAATCTCCTCTCAAGGTTCAGCAACCTCTTTAACGCGAGCTTCTTCTCCTCCCGCTCGATCTCGGCGGCTTCTAAGATCTGTCTCATAAACGCTATCGCCCTATCATAGGTTCTCCTAGAGACAGGGTATGGGACTCCATCCTTCCCACCCACCGCGAAGCTAAACTTCAATGGATCTCTCCAATCTATCCTCGCCCCATAGATGAGCGCGGAGATCAGGGCGAGAGCCCTTATGGTCGATGGCCCAAGCCCCTTAACCTCTATGAGCTCCTCATAGTCTCTTGGCCTCCGATCATACGCTTTTCTAACCGCCCTCCAGTTAATTCGCTTAGGCATGTTTAGGTGCTTTGGGATGCTTATCCTCTCCTCCACATCCTTCTCGATCCAAGCCGTTAGGGTCTCCTGCCTATTGATGGCGAGGTTCACGAGCCTGATGAGCTTTGAGGGGTTCTCGGAGACCAGGTCGACCGATGTCTTCCTCGCCTCCTCGCTCCCCCTAGAGACCATGTTTAGGACGAGCTTCTCAGATCTCGATCCAGCTATGCCTGAATGTGGTTCGACGACGAAGCTCTCGACATCCTCTCCGATCCAATGATACCTCCTAGCATATCTGAGCTCGGGGTTCATGCCCTGCTGGATCACCGTCCATTCCCCATCCTCCGTGAAGATTATGATGTGATGGTAGATTTGGTATCCGTCTTGGAGGACCGCGTTATCGACCTTGGCCGTCAGCCTGCTCGCCCTAATCAACTCGTTCACGACGCTGTCGCTTAGATCGAGTTCTGAGATCTTCTCAGGGATCTTTCTACCCAGCCCTCCCTTACCTCCAACCGCCATAACCCCATGGCTATCTAGGCTCAAGACCTCTCTCAAGGCTCCGGTCACGACCGTGGTCAAGCCGCTTGAATGCCAGTCGAATCCGAGCACGCATCCAAGGGACTGGAACCAATATGGGTCTCCAAGCCTCCTCAGAAGCTCCCTCTTCCCATGATCCTCTACGATCACCTTGACTATGGCTGAGGCCATCGTCTTCATCCTCTCCATAAGCCATGGTGGGACGTGGCCTCCATGAAGCGGTAGATCGGCTGTCCCCGAGATCCTCACTCCAGATGAGAGTCCTCAGGCCCTAAATTAATCCTTAGTGGAGCCTCCTGAAAGTGGATAAGATTTATCAGATCCCTTGAGCGTTGAGGTCTGGGGAATAGTGAGTAGGATATGCTCTTCTCAAGCCTCCCATTCATTGTTATACTCTTAGCAATAGCGTCTGGGATCGTTGGGATCTTGGCTGCCATATCCCTCTACCTAGTCGTGAGGAAATATCCGAAGGGATCTGAAAGGATGGTCGAGATCTGGTCCGCGATAAGGGTTGGAGCCAAGGCATATATGGAGAAGCAGCTCAAGACGATAATGAGCTTCACCCTCGGACTCGCCCTAGCGATCGCCGTGATGATCTACCTAGTCTACACGATCGCCATGAACGTCGAGACCGGGGTCGCCCTCAAGGAATCCATCCTAACCGGGGTCTCGGTCTTAATCGGGGGAGCCGCGTCGGTCGCGGCCGCATTCTTTAGCATGGACGCCTCGACTAGAACCAACGTCAGGGTCACGGAGGCGGCGAAGAGAGGGAGCTATGAGGCCTTGAAGCTCTCGGTCCTAGGCGGCGGAGTCCTCGGATTCTCGGTCTATAGCCTAAGCCTCCTAGGTCTCTCCGTCCTCTTCCTAATCTACAGCTTGCTTGCGACAGGGCTTCCCGAGCCCATCGAGTTCAGGATGGCGTTAGACGCCCTCGCCGGATTCGCGTTCGGGGCCAGCCTCTCAGCCCTCTTCGCCCAGCTTGGAGGCGGGATCTACACGAAGGCAGCGGATATTGGGGCGGATCTCGTCGGAAAGGTTGAGGCGGGGATCCCGGAGGATGATCCGAGGAATCCAGCGGTTATAGCCGATCAGGTCGGGGATAACGTCGGGGACTGCGCCGGGAGGGGTGCGGACATCTTCGAGTCGGTCACGGCCGAGACCCTTGGAGGGATGATCATAGGCTGGGTCCTCTACATCCTAACCGGCGATCAATTATTCATGGTCCTACCCCTAGCTATAGGAGCTGTTGGGACGATCTCGACCATAATAGGGATCTTGACGATCTTATCCTATAAGCGGTTCAAGGAGCCCTTCCAGCCATTCGCAGCCGGAATAGTCGCATCGGCCATAACCGCGATCCTAACCTACGCCGCGATAGTTTACTGGCTATTCCCAGGCCAGTGGCAATACATGCTTGGAGCTGGAGCCGCGGGGATAGTCGCGGCAACCCTAGTTGTCTTATCCACGAACCGCTATACTGGACTCCATTCAAGGGAGGTTTATGACGTCGCGGAGTCCTCGACGAGCGGGGCGGCCATAAACATCCTAGCAGGGCTTTCTGCCGGGATGAGGGCGGTCGCCGAGCCTATAATCGTGATCGCGGCAGCGCTTGGAGTCGCGTTCTACATGGGTAAGATCATGCCCTTAGCTGGAGCGCCTTCGAAGACCTGGCTGATAGACTTCGTTAAAGGGGTCTTTGGAACCGCGCTCGCGACTAGAGGTATGCTCTCCTTGGCCGGGACGATAATGACCTTGGATGGGGCTGGTCCCATAACGGATAACGCTGCCGGGATAGCTGAGATGGCTGGGCTTAGGGAGGAGATAAGGGAGAAGCTTGAGCCGCTGGACGCCGTCGGGAACACTACTAAGGCCTTGACTAAGGGTTATGCGATGGCCTCCGCGACCATAGCGACCCTACTCCTCTTTCAAGCATTCATCCAAGACTATGTTGCGAGGGAGGTTGGGATAACCTCGATAACCGTCGATGGATTGCTGAAGACCATGTCGAGCTTCATAAACGAGGTCCTACTCCTAAAACCCGGGATAATAATAGCCATCTTGATCGGGGCCCTCCTACCATACCTGTTCTCGGGGATGGCTTTGAGGACGGTGACGAAGGCGGCGTTTAGGATGGTCGATGAGGTTAGGAGACAGTTTAGGGAGATTCCGGGAATCTTGGAGGGAGATGCTAAGCCTGATTATCATAGAGCCGTCTCGATAAGCACAGAATACGCCTTGAAGGGGATGATAGGGCCAAGCCTACTCATAATAATAACCCCGCTCATAATAGGCCTACTCTTCGGGGGACCCGGTATAGGGGCGCTGGTGATCGGAGCTACCGCCTCGACGATACCGCTTGCCATAATGATGATGTGGGGTGGGGCGACGTGGGATAATGCGAAGAAGTTCATCGAGGCCGGAAACTTCGGCGGAAAGCACTCACCAGCCCATCGAGCGGCCGTCGTCGGAGACACGGTTGGAGACCCGTTAAAGGATACGGTTGGCCCATCCCTACACATCCTAGTCAAGCTGTTGAACACGATCTCCCTAGTCTTCATACCATTATACATGCTCTGGCTACTCCATGGAATCCTCTAACCACCCTCAACCTCTCTCGAATACTTGACGATCTTCGATCCGAGGACATTGTTATTCGGCAACAGGATTAGCTTGTTGTCATCTGTTCTCAGGGTCGTGAATAGTAGGCTCACGTCCTCGACCACCCCCTTAACCCCGGCGACCTCGACTAGATCATCTATCATGAACGGCCTGATTAGGAGGATCATCATCCCGGATAGGATCTGGCCCATGATCTTTTGAGACGCGAATCCTACGACCATCCCCATGAATCCCCCCAAGGCCAATCCAGCTCCGGGAGAGGACGATGCTCCAACCACCATCGCCACCAAGGCTCCAAGCCCCAACACCTTAACGGTGCTCCTGAGAGTCGCGGCAGCTCGGCGGCCATACTCAGCCCTAATCATCCAGTAGATTATTCTAGCTATTGAGGAGATTATGAGGTAGCCGAAGCCAAGGATCAGGCCGTAGTCCACGTAGATCTTATAGTCTTTCGGGATAATCCAAGCCAGTTCCCCAACCATTATCATGCATACAACATATCCAATAATCGAGAGAATCAGGTAAACGACGCTCCTCTTAACCCCACCAGCCATCGACGGAGAAGAGGGGAAGCCCGCCTTAAATCTTATTAGCAGGCTGAGAAAACGGATAAAAATGGGAGAAAAGCGGGGGTAGCCAAGCCTGGTCAAAGGCGCAGGGCTTAGGACCCTGTCCCATAGGGGTTCGTGGGTTCAAATCCCACCCCCCGCAAA
>JAGGTD010000008.1 GCA_021163925.1 Nitrososphaerota archaeon | reverse complement strand
CTTGGCATTCAGATGATCTGTTGGCCGTTCATAGGGGGACTAGGGTTAGGAAGCTTCACACGAGTAGTAGGGATGCGTTTAGATCCGTTAACTCTCCTCCAATAGCTTATGTCAAGGATGGGAGGATCGAGTTAAACTCTGAAGACTTGAATAAGAGAGGATCGGATGAGTATAGGTTTGAGCCGGGATTCTCATCAAAAGCAGCTTTAGTCAAGTTCTATCCTGGGATGGGCGCGGACATCTTGGAGTTCCTAGTTGAGAGGGGCGTTAGGGGGATAATCTTGGAGGGGACTGGGCTAGGGCATGTGAGCACGAGGATCATCCCAACGATCAAGAGGTTACATGATGATGGAATATTCTTCGGGATGACGTCACAATGCATCTTTGGGAGGGTGAATATGAGGGTCTACGATACAGGTAGAGATCTATTGAAGGCTGGGGTGATAGCGCTGGACGACATGCTCCCCGAAACCGCATACGTCAAGCTTAGCTGGTGCCTAGCCAGGGCGAAGAGCTTGGAGGAGGTCGAGGAGCTCATGCTCAACCCAATCGCCGGAGAAGTTGGTGGGAGAAGCATGCCCAGCATGGAGGTGAGGTTTAGACAATGAAGATAGATTATCGAGAGATTGGGTTGAGGGTTGGGCTCGAGATCCATAGACAGCTCGATACAAAGCATAAGCTGTTCTGCGAATGCCCGACGGAGCTCATAGAGGGTGGGAGGGAGATAAGGTTCGTCAGATGGCTTAGGGAGGCTCAAAGCGAGCTCGGAGAAGTCGATCCAGCGGCAATCTTCGAGGCCAGGAAGCGGAGGAAGATAGTCTATCACGCCGACACCCTAAACACCTGTCTCGTAGAGATGGATGAGGAGCCACCTCATGACTTGAATCGTGAGGCGGTTGAGGTGGGCTTGACCGCGGCGTTGTTGATGAATGCGAGACCCGTTGACGAGATCCACGTCATGAGGAAGATAGTGATAGATGGATCGAATACGACAGGTTTTCAGAGGACTTGCGTGATCGCCTTGGGTGGGGAGATAGTCGTCGACGGTAAGAAGATACCGATCCAAACCATAACGATCGAGGAGGACGCTGCGAGGATAATCGAAAGAAAACCGCATGAAATCCATTATGATTTGAGAAGGCTCGGGATACCGCTGATCGAGGTCTCGACAGCTCCGGTCATAAACTCCCCAAAAGAAGCCTATAGGGTTGCCTACGCCATTGGGAGACTCTTAAGGGCTACGGGGAAGGTTAAGCGCGGGATAGGAACCGTTAGACAGGATCTGAACATCTCGATAAAGGGTGGGGCGTTGATCGAGATCAAGGGGGTTCAAGAATTGGATCTTCTTCCAAAGGTGGTCGAGCTTGAGGTCATACGGCAACTCCACCTCCTAAAGATCAGAGACGAGCTAAAGAAGAGAGGCGTCACAGAGCAGATGATCTCAACGGAGCCGATAAAGGATGTCACCGAGATCTTCAAGGAAACGAGGTCGAAAATTTTGAGGAGGAAGATCAAGTCGGGTGGAAGGGTTCTAGCATTGAGGCTGAGAAGGTTTGGAGGGTTGTTGGGATTGGAGGCGGCTCCGGGGATAAGGCTTGGAGCGGAGTTCGCTGGAAGGGCTAGAGCCTGGTCCGAGGTCGAGGGAATATTCCACACAGATGAGCTACCCGGATATGGGATAAGCGAGGATGAGGTGAGAAGATTGAAGGAGTTCATGGAGGCGGGTGAACTCGACGCGGTGGTATTGGTCGCGGATGAGAGGTCTAGGGCTGAAGACGCCCTCCAACAGGTCAAGGAGCGGGCAATCGAGGCTTTAAGGGGGGTTCCCTCCGAGACTAGGGCGGCTAGACCGGATGGGACGACCATCTACCTCAGGCCAAGGCCTGGAGCGGCTAGAATGTATCCAGAAACCGATATACCGCCATATCCGATAAGTAGGGAGTATCTGGAGGAGCTTAAGCGGAGGCTTCCACCAACCCTAGATGAGGTGGCGGAGAATCTTTCGAGGAGATATGGGCTGAGCAAGCAGATAGCGAATGAGCTGATCGACTTGGAGAAGGTCGAATTATTTGAGCGAATAGTCTCAGAGACCGGCGTCAAGCCGAGGATAGCGGCCTCGATCCTAGCTGAGCATCTGAAGAGCTTGAAGCGAGAAGGGTTTAAGGTCGAGCTCGTAAGAGATTCAGACCTCTTTGAGATCTCAAGGCTCATCGCGAGGGGGGAGATTGCGAAGGAGGCGGCGCCCGAGATAATCAAATGGTTATCCGAGAATCCGGAGAAGAGTGTAAGGGATGCCTTAGACGCATTAAACCTCAGGCCGGTGGATATGGGTGAGGTTGAGAGGAAGATCGATGAACTCGTCGAGAGATATGAGGCCATGGTTAAGGAGAATCCTAGGAAGGCTTCCTCCATAATAATGGGGGAGCTCATGAAAGTCTATAGGGGGAGGGTTGACGGCGGAAAATTATACCAGATGGTTAAGGAGAGAATCCATGGCCAAAGAGGTGGGGATCGAGGAGCGGATTGATGTGCTCTCCTAGTGCTTTTATACCCTTTTGATAGTGGGTGAATAACTACTTTCAGAGCGCTCTAAAACCCTTATAACTAGACATTCCCAAATGAGCACGGATGACATACAGGGTGAGGATCTCGATCGGAGGGTTGGAGATAGAGATCGAGGGAGATAAGGAATTCATAGAGGAAAAGTTCTCGGATCTATCCTGGCTCGATAAGGTCTTGGAGAGGGTCAAGCCTCATGAATCGATCAAGGAAGGCGAGCTCATCGGCGAAAAGCTGAGCTTCACAGAATATGTTGATGAGCTTGAGCCGGAGACCCATCCGCAGAGATTCTTGACCATAGCCTACTACCTCCACAAACATGAGGGGAGAGACATGACCTATGATGATGTTAAGGATTATTATCAAAGAGTTCGATGGCCCACACCCAAAAATCTAAGCGACGTTATGTCCGATCTGATAAAGGATGGATTTATGGAGGAGGCTGGAAAGCTGAATGGAAAGAAGGCCTTCAGAATACTCAGGAAGGGGATAAAATACGTTGAGAACAAGTTTAGGGGTGAGGAGAGGTGAGTGATGGAGAGCTGAAAGCAGTTCTAAGGCATGGGGAGACCGAGGTCGAGTTCAGCGGAGACTATGAAGATGTCTGGAGGAGCATAAACAAGTATCTATCTGAGATCTACCCATCAATCGAGGCCGTCAAAAGACTCACCGGAGCGATAGACGTAGATCTGTTAATGAAGAAGCTTGAAGGACTGGTCGAGATAAGGGAGGGGATGATAAGCGTCTTAGAGGATACTGGTGCGAAGCGTAAGATCCTCCTCTGCCTCGCCGGAGCATACGTTGGGAAGATTCTAGGGCTCTTGGAGAGAGATAGGCTGACCCCGAAGGAGATAGCATCCTACACCGGGTTAAACGAGAAGGTTACTAGGGCTAGGCTGAGCGAGCTTAGGAGGGCTGGACTAGTGGTCAGATATGGAGAAGGATTATATGGGTTCACGAAAGCATCTATTAAAGAGCTATTCGGTGAGGAGCTATGACCGATGAAGAACTTAGGATACATATCAAGTATGGGGATCTGGAAGCCGAGTTTTCGGGAAGCCCAGAGGCGGTCTATCATCAAGCCGTGGCATTCCTAGAGCGAGCGATCCCAGAATACTCACTCGCCAAGAAGATCCAATACAGTGTGGAGCTCAAGGATATGCTGGAGAGGTTGAAAGACTATTTGGCGTATAACCAGGAGACGGGCATATTCTTCCTAAGAGATTTAAGCGAGCTCCCATTCCAAGACGCCATCTACTTCATAGCCCTCAAAAACTATCTCGAGTATAAGCTTGGTAGGAGGGAGAAACCTAACACGAATATCTCAGACTTCTCTGAGTATCTGCCGAGGATCAAGAGGAAGACCCTCTCGAATAGGGTCGCTGAACTCTCTCAAGGTGTCATGCTTAAGAGGCTTGATAGAGGAGATTATGCGATAACGATTCAGGGAATAAAGTACATCTTAGATAATTATGGTCAAAAGCGTGTGGAGGAGCAAGTCTCCGATTAATCTTCTCCCTCCCTCTTAGATCTAAAGTAGACGTAGCGTCTCGGCGTCCCCTCCCTCGATAAAGATCTCTCCCTAACCAGATCTAGGAGACTATGTGACACGGCCGTTGAGTTATAGTTATATCCCCTCCTCGCAAGCTCTTGAACCACCTCGGAGAGAGATCTAGGAGTATCGAACCATCCCTCCTCCATCAAACCCCTCAAGAGCTCAGAACAGGTTGGCTGCCTCCTCCTAGCCCTCTCCCCACGCTGAACTTGGCCAAGCCCCTCAGCCGAGATCTGTGGAAGAACGTCTTTAATGGCTGAGACGACCTGTTTAACGGCTTCCTCAAGCCTCTCAGGCGGAGCCTCGACCCTAACCGTCGCCGGGCCTATCTGCACCTCCACCTTGATCTTTTCTTGATCTCTCATTTTTCATCATGCTCAATTTGAGCAACATTTATAAGCACACAATGACCTATAATCCAATGGGAGGAGGGGCGATGACCCAATACCAGCAACCCCAATTAAATGGTCTTGAAAGCCTCTTTAAAGCTTTCCTGGAGAGGAGCGGTAGAAGCCTGAGCTCGATCGAGGGGGCTAAGCTCGGGGTCGAGACCTCTGAGATTTTTGTTCAAGATGATTGGCCCCTCCAGCTAGTTGAGAGGCTTTTGAGAAAGGGGGTTAAGCCCATCGGGATCTCGGTTGAAGACGCCGTCTCTAGGAGGGTTGTGGCCATAGACACTTCCTCGATCAGGGTCGCGGTCGGCTCTAAGGGGGTCGTGATAGCGGTCAGGGGGGCTCTAGTCGTTCGAGAGTGGCCGAGGATTTGGGCGGAGATAGTAGGTCCATTCATGGTATACGTGGACTACGATGGGGTTGGAGAACTCCTATCATCCATGCTCGGCGGAGAGATTAAACTAGACTATTGGGGAGACTATCAGCTCTATAGCTCCATTCAAAAGGTCTTGGCCGGGATCCTGGAGAAGAGGCTACAAGAATACGCTATTAGGAGATTTAAGGACACGATCCTGCTCTTCGACGGCTCCCTCTCAGCCGGGCCATTGGATAATCCAACCTGGCTTGTGTCGAGGATAATCGATGGAGCTAGGCCGAGGGGAAACGATATACTCGCCTTCTCCAAGACCAGCGTCCTCAGGGTTTGGGGAGAGCTCTTAACCTCGCTTAAGCTCGACGTGGAGCCCCCATACCTCGTGGAGATGACTTGGGCGATCAGAGAGTTGGAGATGAGGGTCAAGATCTTGGGGGAGACATACTTGGCGAGACTCTCGGCTGGAGGTGAGGGCTTCAGGGTCGATGCGGCGACTGGGAAAGATGTCGGAGAAGTTCTCGGAAGCCTCTTGAAAAGCGACTCGCTGATCTACGGCTACCCAGAGACCTTGATCCTAGCCCACGACCTCTGCACCTTCAATAAGATGGATCTAATAGCCATGCAATCAGTCCTGAGGAGGAGGGGGGTCAAGCTCTTCAAGCCGACCTCGATTAGATGGCTCTTATTCAGGCCAATAGATGGAGGCGAGCAAGCTTGAAGATCCTATCGAAGAATGGGGATAAGATAGAGTTTCTAGCGGCTCCAGGCGAGGATGGACTTAGGAGAGGAGATTATGTGATAGTGCTGGATGAGGGTAGGAAGCTTCTCGTCCAGATCTTAGACGTAAACTATGCGGAGCTTCCCGGAATCCTAGAAGATACTTTGAGGGAGCTTGCCTCCGAGCCCCTCTCGCTCAAGATCTTCGACCCATATGACGTTGGATCCATCCTAACCGAGCTTAAAGATTCTAGACTTATAGTTGGGAAGGTTAGGGGCGTGATCGAGGACGGATCTCTCAGAAACGATCTATTATGGCTTCCATCCAGACTCGGGTCGAGGATAGAGCGAGCGTCACCCGAGCTCCTCATGGAGTTCTCATCATCCGCTGGAAGGAGGCCGATAATAATAGGTGAGTCGATGGATGGAGTTATCTCGATAAACGCCGAGGACTTGGATGGTAGATTGACGATAATCACCGGGAAGAAGGAGACCGGTAAATCGCATCTCGCGAAGATCCTGATAACATCCTTGGCCGAATATGGGGCGAAGGTGATAGCCCTAGACATCAATGGAGAATATATCGGCCTCTCGATGAGAGTCGATGGAGCCTTAAGCGATGTCGCCGACAAGCACATAGTCCTAACCCCGGGAGAGAATTTCAGGGTCTCGATGGAAGACGCGGGCTTGACGACCATCTTAGACATCTTGAGATATATCCTAAACACCCCGGCGACGAGTTTGAGAGAGTTCATTAGAGTATGGGGGCTTGTTAAGAGGATTAATGGGAGGGTTACCCTAAGAGGGCTGATAGACGCTGTGGAGAGAGCCCAACTACATGAATCGGTTAGAGACGCCTTGACGAATAGGCTTCTAAGCTTGGAGGCGACGAGATTCTTCGATGATGAAAATCCCATTAAACTCGACTTAACGATAAACTCGGTTAAGGAAGGTGGGATATTCGTGATAAACCTCTCCAAGATCTCTTCACATGGTAGGAGGATCGTGGTCGAGTATCTCTTAAGCAAGCTCTCAACCCTACTGAGAGATGGCCTAATAGATCCACTATTCCTCTTGGCGGAGGAGGCGCACCTATATCTAAGAGAGACTTATTGGGATGACCTGATAACTAGGATGAGGCATATCGGAATATTCCCGATACTCGTGACGAATCAACCCGACACCATTCCAGAGACGATCTACAGGCAGGCGGATAACATATTCCTATTCAACTTCACGAATGAATCGGATCTAAACTATATCTCGAAGACCGCGAGAATAGACTCCGACACCGTGAAGCTTATAGCCAAAGCCCTCCCACCCCGCCACTGTCTAATGATCGGGAAGATGGTGAACGATCTACCGATAGTCGTGAAGGTCAGGGAGATGCCGTTGAAGATGCTGGGAGAGACCAGGCTCGTCTTCGGATTGAGAAGCTGACCATAAAGCCTTGGAAAAATTGCTTGCTTATCCACCGCTATCCTCAAGATATTGGCCAGAGCTGTGGATTACAAAGCCGTGGACTGAGAAAATTATGAAGAGGAAGCCGTCAAAGAACGAGTTGGGCAAAGAGTTCACGTCAATCTTCTGATCGAGCGAGTGTGGGCAATATGATGATATGTGCGGGGTATTTCGCATGAATTCTCATAAGATTTAAGACCAGCCCATATTTAGAAAGGAATAAAATATCCCGTCTCGGGTCATCGATCAAGAGATGATTAATCGAGGTGGTTTCGATGAATCGCTGTTCGACGAGAAGGCTAGGGAGAGGCTTAAACTAAAACTTGAGCATTCGCTCAACCAGTTAAGCGCCCAAATAATGAAGCTTAGATCAAAGTATGGTGAGATGGTGGCGAGGAGCAAAGAATACTTTGAGGAAGTAGTTCAAGCATTGATGAACGGAGATGAGGGCAGGGCTTCGATCTACGCCGAGGAGATAGCGGAGATAAGGAGGTTGGCGGGAATAGTCGTTAAAACCCAGCTAGTCCTAGAACAAGTCAAGCTCAGACTCGAAACAATCCTCGAGATAAGCGACGTTCTAGGACTCCTGATCCCATTGATCTCTTTAGTGGCCGAGGTTGAGGACGAGGTGAAAGGCGTCGCTCCAGAGGCCGCTGAAAGCCTCCAAGAGCTGGCTTCATGTATAGAGGACTTCACGTCAATCTCTGGAACTGGAGAGGAGGCGATTCAGGTCCCGAGAGAGCTGGATGACGAGGCGTTGAAGATCTTGGAGGAGGCTCAGAAGAAGGCCGCTGAAAGGGTTAAGGAAGCATTCCCAGATGTTCCAAAGCTTAGTGAAGAGGAGAAGCTCGTCTACTCCTATATCTCAGCCAACGATGAGGAACTCGATCTCAGGAAATGCGCTAAAGAACTTGGATTAAACGAGGATAGGGTTAGAGATGTTTTGAAGAGGCTTGAGCAGAAGGGCTTAATCCAGCTCGTTGGATGAGAGGGTTAAGATGTCCCATATTTAGAAGCCCATTTAAGCATCTTCTCCATAGATTCTAGGTCGACGCTCGGCTTCCTCCTCCTAATGACCTCCATGAAGTCCTCCATCCTAATCTTCCTAGGCCTTCCCTCACCCCCACTACCATCCTCGAAGAACTCGCTCACAACCTTCATCTGAACCTCCATACAGATATTGTAGATGTCAGCCCCAGAGTATCCATTCGTTATCCTAGCAAGCTCTCCGAACTCGACATTCCCATCTAGATCGAGTTTCCTAGCATAGTGCTCGAACATCTTTAACCTCGCCTCATAATCCGGTAAACCTATGAATATCCTCTTCTGAAATCTCCTGATGAATGGCTCATCTAGAAGCCATGGCTTATTCGTGGCGGCGAGGACATAGATCCTAGCATTTTTCCCCTTATCGAGTAATCCATCCATCTCCTTTATCAGCTGGTTCCTCGCCCTCGCCTCTCCACCGACCTCATTCAACCTCACAGCCGTGAGGGAATCTATCTCGTCCATGAAGATTATGACCGCCTTCCCCCGAGACTCATACTCTCTAGCGGACTTGAAGATATTCGAGATATTCTTCTCAGACTCTCCAAGCCACTTAGACATGATCACCGACGCGTCGACGTGCATGAAGACTGCGTCGATCTCGTTCGCGACCGCAGCCGCCAACATCGTCTTCCCGCATCCAGGCGGCCCGAATAGGAGGATTCCACGAGGCCATCCTAGGGGGAATAGGTCGGGCCTCTTCATCGGGTAGATTATGCTCTCCCTTATCGCCTTCTTCGCGTGATCCAATCCAATTATGTCTTCCCAAGTTATTGGAGGAGGGTTCTCGACGATTAAATCCTCTGCGAAGCCGGATTCTTTAGCTTGTTTGCTGAGCCCTCGAAATCCCTCATAGACCGATTCGGCTAAGTCTTTTATCCTCCTCTCATACTGTTGCTTCTTCTCTAGATAGATCTGCTTCATCATCGAGTCGTCGGTGAGCTCTATCAGCCTCGACAGGAGCCTGATCGCCTCCCTATATCTTTGAGCCGCCTCCTTCTTCATCCCAACCCTATCGAGTCTAACGGCTGCCCTCGCATGTTCAGCGGCCAATCTCTCAAGCTCCTTCATAGCTCAAGTTAGAGGGCGTGAACAGCTCTTTAAATCTCTAAACGTGATCAGAGCTCGATAAAATACCATGAGATATTTTATGGTATGTTTCTAGTAATCCCAATCTTTTACGGATCTTCCTTGGCCGTGTAGAAGACCGTGCAGGTGAGGGTTCTCGCAACCCCATCCATCGTCCTAATCCTCTCGATCACGAGCTCGCCTATCTCCTTCATCGAGGAGCCTCTAACCTTGACTAAGATATCCCACTCACCTGAGATTAGGTGGACTTCTTCAACGTCTGGGAGCATGGAGATCTGATGGGCGAGCATCTTCTGGGAGATCTGAGGCCCAGGCATGAAGGATACTAGGATGAAGGCGGTCGCCCCTTTCCCAAGCTTCGATTTATCAACCTTTATCGTAAACCTCTTGATCACCCCTAATCTCTTAAGCCTGCTAATCCTCTCTTGAACGGTCGTCCTAGGTAGGCCAAGCTCCTCCGCGATCTCCCTAACACTCCTAGAGGAATCGAGTTCTAAGGCTTTGAGAATCTTTAGATCTTTTTCATCAAGCCCTCTACTCCCCCGCATCTAGGTTAAATGAGTTTATCCATTAACTTAAGCCTCATCCTTCATCGTCAATTGACGTAAAGAAATTCGTTAAACATTTAAAGATCCCACGGCTAAGATCTCCCTTGAAAAATGGTCAAGCTGAATGGCGTGGCGATCCAAGGCTATGGAGGCTATGTCCCAAGATATAGGATTAAAGCTGAGGAGATCGGGAGGCTTTGGGGCAGGGAGAAGCAGGAGCTCCCAATAGAGGAGAAGGCGATCGCAGGCTTAGATGAAGACTCGGTCACCATGGCGGTCGAGGCCGCGAGGATCGCCATTAGAAGGGCTGGAATAGATCCTAAGAGGATTGGGGCGATCCATGTTGGAAGCGAGTCCAAGCCCTATGCCGTGAAGCCCACTGGAACCATCGTGGCCGAGGCCATCGGAGCAGGTCAAAATATCCTAGCAGCAGATCTAGAGTTCGCATGTAAAGCTGGAACCGAGGCAATCCAACTGATAACCGGACTAGTTGAGAGTGGAAGGATAGAGTACGGCCTAGCGATAGGGGCGGATACAGCTCAAGGAAGGCCTGGAGACGCGTTAGAATATACGGCTGCGAGCGGCGCGGCGGCTCTATTGATCGGGAGGTTGACGGATGATGCCGTGGCCTCGATCGAGGCTTGGAACTCCTATGTGACCGATACGCCTGACTTCTGGAGGAGGGAGGGTGAGAATTATCCAAGCCATGCCGCGAGGTTCACGGGCCAACCAGCCTACTTCAAGCATATCCTAGGATCGATCAACGAGCTCCTAAACGGCGATGGATACTCGATCAAGGACATAGACCACTTCGTCTTCCACCAGCCCAACGTGAAGTTCCCATTAGCCGTTGCGAAGGCCTTGAGGCTTGAGAGGGAGAAGGTCTCCGCAGGCCTCATCTCAGGATTCTTGGGAAACCCGTATAGCGCCACGAGCCTCCTAGGCTTGGTCAAGGTCTTGGACGAGGCTAGACCCGGGGACCTCATCCTCCTAGCATCCTTTGGGTCTGGGGCTGGAAGCGACGCATACATTCTCAGGGTTTTGGATGGGATTGTGGAGAAGAGGGAGAGAGCGCCTAAGCTCAAGGACTTTATCGAGAGGAAGATCTACATCGATTATGCGAGCTATGCTAGATTTAGAGGGAAGCTTAGATTGAGGTGAGGGTGGTTGGGGAAAGTCTATGTCGCCGGAGTAGGCTTAACGAAGATTGGGGAGCATTGGGATAAGGGATTGGAGCAGCTGATGGTAGAAGCCGCCCTAAAAGCCTTGGATGACTCTGGGCTAAGTAGGGTGAACTCGATCTACGTCGGAAACATGGCTGGAGAATTTCTACAGGAGCAAGCCCACCTAGGCGCGATAATCGCAGAGGATCTCGGAATGGTTGGAACCCCAGCATATAGGGTTGAGGCGGCGAACGCGTCTGGAGCGGCCGCAATCCATGCTGGAGCCCTTGAGATCGCCTCTGGAAGGGCTGACGCTGTCTTAGTGATCGGCGGCGAGAAGCTCTCAGATGGCTTAATCGAGGAGGTTTCATCGGCTCTCTTGATGGGTGAGAGACAGGAGTATGAGGGCTTCATGGGCGCAGACTTCTACTCGATCAACGCGCTACTCTACAAGCTATACATGAGACGCTATGAGGTTAAGGACGACTTGATCGCCGTCTTCCCCATGCTAAGCCATAAACACGCAAAGGGAGTGGCGCATGCACAATACCCATTCGAGGTTAGCTTAGAGAAGATACTTTCCTCACCATACATCTCCGAGCCCCTTAGAAGGTTTGAGGTGAGCGGGGTTGGGGATGGGGCGGCGGCGATAGTATTGATCGGCGAAGAACTCAAGTCTAAGATCAAGACGCCTAAGACGGAGCTCTACATCTCCTCCGCCACCGACTTCATGACCCCATTCGAGCGAGAGGATCCGCTGAGATTCCAATCTCTAGGCGTTGCCGTGAATAAGGTCTTGGATGAGGCGAAGGTTGATCGAGGAGACGTGGATCTGATAGAGGTTCATGACGCAACCTCGATAATGGCGGCGATCTCCCTAGAGTCAAGCGGGTTCGCCGAGCCCGGAGAATCGGGTAGGCTTGCGATGAGAGGCGAATTCGACCTTGGTGGGAGGCTTCCATACAACACCTTCGGGGGATTGAAGGCGAGGGGAAATCCATTTGGGGCCACGGGAGTCTATCAGGTGGCCGAACTCCATCTACAGCTCACGGGGAGGGCTGGAAAGAATCAAGTTGACTCTCCCAGGGTCGGCATGGCTCAGTCTCTCGGAGGCGTCGGGGCGACGGCGATAGTAACCCTATTGAAGGCTGTTTAGGGAGGTGCTATGAGATGAGGGTTTCAAGACATTGGAGGAATAAGCTGTTCAGGTATAGGCTCGTTGGATGGAGATGCGTTAGCTGCGGGGCATTCCACTACTCCAAGCCCCTCGTATGCAAGAGATGCGGCTCAAGGGAGTTTAGGGAGGTCGAGCTGCCGAAGACCGGTAAACTATTGGCCTACACGATGGTCAAGATAGCTCCAAAGGACTTCAAAGATAAGGCCCCATACTTGGTGGGATTGGTGGAACTCGATGATGGAACCAAGATACTCGGCCAGCTAACCGACTTCACCAAAGAAGAACTCAAGGAGGGAGCTAGGGTCGAGGCCGTCCTCAGAAAGATTAGAGAAGACGGGGAGAACGGGATCATCGAGTATGGATTTAAATTCCGACCAGAAATACACCATCCCCCATAAGCAAGGGCTCAATCTAGTTGAGGTGGGAAAGTCGTCTAGCAATATCGCCTAACTTCTGTTTCCCATACTCTTCGTTTCAGGCTCATTTAATCGATTTAAGTTACCCTTAGGATCTCTCAAGATGTGGATCTGGAGAGAGCTTTGAGTAGATATCTTGAGCTTGAGGAAGAGGATCGGAGGAAACTTGTAGATGGAATTTTGGAGATAGTTCTCTCATCACCTAACTCTGATCTGGTTCCAGATGAGGTTGGATGGAAGATCTCAAACAAGTTTAGGTCTGGGAAGCTATACGGTCTGGATGGATTCAAGCTACTACTTCAGGCAGCGAATACATGCGAGCCGATCAAGCTCAAAAAGTTCTTGGAGGGGATGATATGAGGTTTTCACTCGAACTCGTTCCAAATAACCCGCTCTGGAAGCTTGAGATAATAGGATCGGTAGCTGAGAGCATTGGAGTTGATGGGTTGTGGTTGAGTGAGCATCCAGACAATAGGAGCAGCATCTTAACCGCTTGCCATCTACTCAAGACGTTTCCGAGGCTCTGGATCGGGATAGGGGTCTTAAACCCGTATATGTTCCATCCCTTAACCATAGCTCAAGTTGCCGCAACCCTAAGCGAGATCGCCCCGAGACGAGTCTATATCGGAGTCGGGGCTGGAGATAGAACATCTCTTGAGAAGGCTGGGATTAGGAGGACTCATCCACTTAAGAGAGTTGAGAGGTGCGTTAAGATAGTTAGGGAGATCTTGAGGAGAGGGTTCTATGAGGATGAGGAGATTCGCATAAGGCTGAACTTCAGGCCTAGGAGCACGGTTCCGATCTATGTTGGAGCTCAAGGGAGGAAGATGCTGAGGCTCGCTGGAAGGATCGGGGATGGAGTGCTGGTCAACCACACGAATCTAGACCTCCTAAGGCTTGCGGTGGACGAGGTGAGGATTGGGGCTGAGGAAGCGAATAGAGGGTTGGATGAACTCGATCTAGCCGCCTACCTAACGATCTCGATTAGCGAGGATGAGTCGAAGGCCTTGAGGGCCGCAGCACCCTACTCGGCTTACATAATCTGCGGAGCTGGGAGAGAGTTTATCGAGAGGCTTGGGATGAATCCGAAGATCGTTGAGGATGTTAGGCGCATCTTGAGGGTTGGTGATTGGGTCAAGCTCTATCAAGCCCTGCCCCCCGACTATATCAAGGCCACAACCTTCATAGGTGGAGCTGAGGAACTCGAGGAGTTCATCGCTAGGCTCTCCAAGCTCGGCTACACCCAGATAGTCTTCGGAGGACCATTCGGCCCAAGAGTCTTAAGGGCTCTGAGGATGATCGGCGAGGTTGTTAAGCACTTTGAGGAGGATATAAATCGAGAGTAGTCATCTATGATCTGGGTTGGAGGCTGAGGAGGAGCTGGCCGAGATCCACGAGGCTTGTAGGGAGATAGCAGAACAGATTATCGAGGCAGGCTTCAAGGACGTTGAGCGGATCAAGCTTAAGGTCTCGAAGAAGTATGGCTTAAGGAAGGTTCCATCAAACGTGGAGATCCTCCAAAACATTCCAGCCGAGCTACGCGAGAAGGTTAAGAGGGTCTTATCGAAGAAGCCCGTTAAGACGATCTCAGGAGTGAGCGTGATAACCGTCGTCTCGCCGATAAGGTCATGCCCACATGGAGCATGCATCTATTGCCCTGGAGGAGACTTGAACTCTCCGAGGAGCTATACGGGTGAGGAGGAGTCGGTTAGGATGGCGAGTCTCGTAGACTATGATCCATACCTACAGGTTCAAGGCCAGGTTGGGAAGCTTGAGCGGATGGGCCATGATGTCGATAAGGTTGAGCTCATATTCATAGCGGGAACCTTCAACGCCATGCCCTACGGCTTTCAGAGATGGTTCTTGAAGAGATGCCTCGACATGTTGAATGGAGTCGATTCATCGAGCCTCGAAGAAGCATTGAGGATAGCTGAAGAGAGGCCTAAGCATAGGGTTTCCGGGATAACCGTTGAGACGAGGCCTGACTGGGTTAAGAGGCCGAGGCAGGCTGAGAGGTTATTGGAGATGGGGGTGACGAGGGTCGAGATAGGAGTCCAGATCCTAGATGATGAGGTGTATAGGCTCGTTAGGAGGGGGCATACGGTCGAGGATGTCGCCGAGGCCACGAGAACCCTAAAAGATCTAGCGTTTAAGGTTGGATACCATCTAATGCCGAATCTCCCAGGATCGAGCCTTGAGAAGGATCTGGAATGCTATAGGAGGATCTGGGTCGATGAGAGGTTTAGGCCCGATATGATCAAGATCTATCCAACCCTAGTCCTCCCCGGAACAATTCTCCACGAATGGTGGAAGAGTGGAAGATATAGGCCGTATAGGGATGAGGATCTCGTCAAGCTCCTCGCAGACTGGCTCCTCCTAACCCCACCATATGTTAGAATCCAGAGGATTCAGAGGGAGATCCCCCTAGACATAACCTCAGCCGGAAATAGGGTACCGAACCTGAGAGAGGTGGTTGAGAACTATCTGAAGATGCGGGGACTTAGGTGTAGGTGTATTAGGTGTAGGGAGGTTGGACATAGATTATTGAAGGATGGGGTGAAGGTTGACCCAGACTCCATTAAGCTTGTGGTTAGAAGATATAAGGCCTCAGGCGGACTCGAATACTTCATCTCATACGAAGACATCTCAAACGACATCCTGGTAGGTTTCCTAAGGCTTAGAAGCCCCTCACAGGTATTGAGGAAAGAGCTTGAGAACGCCGCGCTTGTTAGGGAGCTCCACGTCTATGGTAGAATGATCCCGGTTGGAGCCAAGGATCTAAGCGATTGGACGATGCAGCATAGAAGCTATGGTTCGAGGCTTCTAGCGGAGGCTGAGCGGATAGCCGTCGAGGAACTGGATGCTAGGAAGATCGTCGTGATAAGCGGGGTGGGCGTCAGGAAATACTATTACAGGCACGGCTATAGGAGAGATGGCCCATACGTGAGCAAGAGATTATCTTGATCCAATTAAGTCCATTATCAGCTCATGGTAGATCTTAGATCCATTTACCAGCTGATCTATCTCAATCCACTCATTTATCGCGTGAGCCTCCTCAAGCCTTCCAGGTCCGAGGATTATACACGGTATGTTCGCCCTATGGACTAGGAAGGTCATATCGCATGTCGCTTGAAATCCTTTAGGCCTCGCCCTCTTTCCGAGAACCCTTGACACCGCCCTCAAACCCGCCTTAACGATCTCCTCATCTTTATCGGTCTCGGAGGCTGGTAGATATCGGTCTATCTTGACGAAGGCTTTAACCCTTCTCTCCTTAGACACCTTCATGGCCAAGTCTTTAAGCTGGTTAACGACTGTTTCGAGGTCTTCGTTTGGGAGGGTCCTCCTATTGATCACGAGCTCGCAGCGATCTGGGATCACGTTATCCTTAACTCCTCCCCTAAAGATCGTGACCGCGAGGCTCGGCTTCCCAAGCAACCTATGCTTAACCTTGAATCTCCTCGACAGCTTTTCAATCCTTAAGGCGTATTCTGACGCCGCGTAGACAGCGTTCACGCCCCTCTCAGGCTTGCTTGAATGCGCGGCTCTACCTATGAAGCTCGCCCTAAGAAATATGCTACCCTTATGAGCTATGCATACGTTTAGGTTTGTGGGTTCTCCGACGACCGCGTAATCGGCCTTAACTCCCTGAGCGACCAGTCTTCTAATCCCCCGATTCTCGGACTCCTCATCAGCCACCGCAGCGAAGATTATCTCCCCGTTGATGGGCCAGCCCTCATCCGCCAAGATCTTCAAGCATCCGAGCATCGAGGCCAAGCATCCCTTAGCGTCCGCCGCCCCCCTCCCATAAACTCTCCCATCCCTGACAATCCCCGAGAATGGCGGTATCCCCCAAAGTTCTCTCTCCCCAGCTGGAACCGTGTCTAGATGCGATACGAGCATGATCTTTTTTCCATCGCCGATCCTAATAGATCCGAGAGCATTCGCCCTGCCCTGAAATCTATCTATCCAAGCCTTGAATCCGAGTTCGGCCAATCTCTCAGCGACATAGCTCGCTAGCTCCTCCTCCCTCCCAGGCGGGTTCTCAGAGTTTATCCGAATCATATTTGAGAGCATGGATACAACATACTCTCGGAGGCCATCGATAGACTTCATCGCGAGACATTATGTCTAGATATCTTAAAAGAATTTACATCAAGATCTTGAGTGAGTGGGAAGCTAAAAATATCACATAAAACTCATCTCAACGACGATGGTCGAGTAGGCGATGAAGATAGGGAGGAAGACGATCTATGCGGCGGCTTCATCCTCATTTCTCACATCATTCCTAATCCACCATCCAAAGCTCAGCAATAGAATCTACTCCGACATACTATCTTTTTGGCTTAGGCACTCAGGCGAGGTTGGGCCACCATATATCAGCTTTCCATTCGAGTATCCGCCGATCTCCGGCTTCATCACATACATCTCCATGATTTTAGGAGGAGGGATTGAGAGATACTATTTCATCTTCTCCATAATCATCTTGATATTCTACATAATCTTAGTGGAGTCCGTTATGAGGATAATCTCTGAGAAGGATGGGATTAATGAGTTGATCGTGATTTTCCTTGCCATGAGCCCCTCCATGATCCTATACATGATCTATAACTTCGACGTGATCTTCATATCCCTCGTAATCCTATCCCTACTCCTACTCAAGGCCAAGAGGATGAGATGGTCTTCGGCCGCTCTGGGATTGGCGGCCTTGACGAAGTTCATGAGCCTCCTCCTACTCCCCGTGATCGTGCCATACATTAAGGGGAGAAGAGATAGGATCGCATACATAGCCATCTCAGTCGGGTTATTCTGCCTCGTCAACATCATCCTATACCTCTTAAGCCCAACGGTTTTCCCCCAAACCTATCTACATCACGCTGAGTGGGGGTTAGAGGACAGCTGGCTCATATATCTCTTCCCAGACGAGAGTTCTTGGAACACTGCAAAGCTCATGAGCTTAATCCTAATGGCCTACGCCCTCCTTAAGGTCTATCTATCCAAGGTTGGAGACATCTATGAGAGATGTTTCATGGTCTTCACGGCGTTTCTTCTCACAAACTATGTATTCACCCCTCAGATGATCCTCTGGCTCCTCCCATTCCTCGCCATAATGGGGTGGATTCCATGGCCATACTTCATCATGGAGTTCGCGAACGCTGGAATAATCTTGACCTGGTTCTCGGTTCCAGACCCAGTTAAAGCCTATTCTCTTCCACAGAATCTAGCATTATTGAGAGCCATAACATTATTCATCCTCCTCATCCAAGTCTACCTAAATGCTAGGAGGCGTCAGAGGTGATAGAGAGGATACTCCGAGCGCGAGTCTTCAGAGATTATAGATTTTGGCTGATCGTCTTGACGGTTGGAGTCCTCGCGATGAAGATCGCGATAATCCCATACCCTTGGCCAGAGCTTCCTCCAGAGGAATGCATCAATCTCCCATTAAATGAGAAGTGTGCCTTGATATTCGATGAAGCGCACTACATCCCGGCGGCTAGGAAGTTGTTGAGGGGGGAGGCCGCGAATAATGAGCATCCACCTCTCTCGAAGGCGTTGATGATCTTGGGGATCTTGATCTTCGGGGATAACCCTTACGGCTGGAGAACCATCATCACCATCACGGGGGCGATCTCAATCTACTTTTTGGGGAGGATTGGATATGAGATCTCGAGGGATGAGAAGCTCGCCCTGATCTCAGCCTCCCTATTCGCCTTCGACATCTCCTCATTCAACCTAAGCTCGATAGCCATGCTCGACGCCCCGGCCATGATGTTCTGCCTCATCTCAACCCTACTCTTCCTCAAGAAGAGATGGATATGGTCGGGGATTGTTATGGGATTGGCGCTGCTCTCGAAGATGTCGAGCCTCTTCGTGTTGATCGCCCTCATAGTCTATAAGCTATTCCACGACGTGTATGTGTGCGAGGATTTCTTCGATGGTTTGAGGAGTTGGCTTAAGGCGGCTGAGAGGACGGCGATCCCAGCCTTCATCATCATGATAATAGGTTTAGGAATCTATGATTACATCTATGGAGCATATCCAACGCCCTTCGAGCACCTCGACTACATGCTCAACTACCACTCATCCTTAACATTCAAGGAGGGCGATGTAGTCTATATGCCGCTGAGCTGGACGAACCCCTTCAAACAGTTTCCCAGAATGCCCTACTATGCGATAACCGTTGAGGTCGATGGAAAGAAATATCAGCCTATAGCATACTATGGGATGCAGACTCCCCTCTGGTGGATGACCTGGCTCGTCGCGGCATTCTCCGCCTACTTCTCATACCTAGATCTAAAGGGTGGAAGATATCCGAGCATGGAGTCCTTCATACTGGTCTGGTTTGCGGCAAACTACTTGATCTACTTCCCAATCGCCCACATACTCCATAGATGGGTCTATCCATTCTACTTTTACATGACAGTTCCGGTAATCGCACTAGGTCTCCCCAGAGTATTATTGGGTGAAAAGGTCTCTGAGATAGTGCTCTACCTAATCCTAGCATTCCAGATCGCCTGGTTTATAGTCTGGTTTCCCGTGAAGCCTCAATGGCTGATAGACCTCCTCCTAACCCTCGGAATAACTACTGTTTAGGTCTCCGAGGTGTGGTGAGCATGACGTAGCCGACCCAGCCCGCTATGAAGCATAGGGCCAAGACTATCACTAAGACGGGGAGCTTGACGGCCAGCTCCGGGTTTATCGGAAGATATCCGAAGAACCATAGGGTGTAGAAGATGGCGAAGCATATCGAGGCCAAGGATATAAGCGCTCCGGCAACCTTCACCAAGCTCATATTCATGGAGATCTTGAATAGATGCATTAACATAAATGCTATTCCTTGAAGATTATCTCTAGGTGGCTGGGTTGGTGAGGGAGGAGGAGCTCTATAAGCTTAGGGGGAAGACGCTTCAAGTCTATATCTACTTGCTTAAGAGGGGGGAGAGGGTTGGGGTGAGGGAGCTGCAGAGAAAGCTGGGGTTCTCCAGCCCAAGCATAGCCTACCACCATCTCGAAAAGCTCAGGGAGATGGGGCTGGCGTCGAAGGATCAATCGGGGAGATATATTGTCTCGGAGAAGGTCGATGTCGGGATCCTCAAGATGTTTATGGTTATAGGTGGGAAGCTCGTCCCGAGACTGGTCTTCTACGCGGTCTTCACGACGACCCTAACAATCCTATACAT
>JAGGTD010000070.1 GCA_021163925.1 Nitrososphaerota archaeon | reverse complement strand
GGGTGGGCTTCCTCTTAATGGGAGTTCTCAGGGTTAAGAGGGTCAGGCCATCTGAGGCGACTATAAGCTTGCCGAGGAGCTTCGGTCAAGTAGCCTTATGCTTGATTGGTGCTTTAATGATAGTCTTAGGTCTCTTCATACTCTATCGCCCAGAACTCATATACCCATATCTAGTCGGCGCTGGGGTTATCATTATAGGAGTTTTGATAATCTTGGCAGGCTTGATCGGAATCAGATTGAAGGCTTGAGAAAGGGCTTAAGGGGATAATCTTTATCATGTCAGCCGATGCTCATGAATTGAGTCCTAGAGCGTGATATGGGTTGAGGCTTAGATTCCTTGGAGCGATGGGCGAGGTAGGCAGGGCCGCGATCCTAGTCGAGACTAGGGAGGCTCGAATCCTCTTAGACTATGGAGTGAAGCTCTCGGAGCCCGAGCCCCTCTTCCCAGCCCACGTCGCGACAAAGGACTTGGACGCGGTGATAATCACTCACGCGCATCTAGATCATAGTGGAGCCGCCCCGCTCTTCATGCTCAATGGAGATGTTAAGGTCTACGCCACAGACATGACCTTCAAGCTCTGCGACATCCTCCTAAGAGACTTCCTAAAGCTCAGCGGATACTATATCCCATACGAGGTTCTTGAGGTAGAGGAGCTTCTGAGGAGGGGGATTAGGGTCGGCTATGGGGAGACGGTTAGGGTCAAGGACGCCGAGATAACCTTCCTAAACGCCGGCCATATTCCCGGAAGCCTCCAAGTCCTCATAAACGCCGATAAAACCGTGCTCTACACCGGAGACTACTCCCTTAAGAAGACGAGGCTTTTGAGGGGTTTAGAGCCGGCTCCAAGAGATGTTGACGCCGTGATCACCGAGTCCACCTACGCCCTCGTAGAGCATCCTGAGAGACGGGAGCTTGAAAGAAGATTCGTCTCAAGTGTTAGGGAGGTGGTCGAGTCGGGCGGAAGGGTCTTGGTTCCAGCCTTCGCGGTCTCAAGATCACAGGAGATAATGTGCGTCCTAGAGGCGTATGGTTTCAGAGAGTTCACGGCCTTGGATGGAATGGCTATAAGAGTCCTAGACCTATTCCTCGAAAACCCCGAATACATAGATGGATACCAGCTCCTATACTCCGCGTCCAAGCACATAACTAGGATAACCGATAGGAGGAAGAGGAAGAGGGCGGCGGAGAGACCTGGAGTGATCATAAGCCCGGCTGGGATGCTTAAGGGAGGGCCAGCGGTATTCTACGCCGAGAAGATTGCAGAAGACCCCTACTCAGCCATATTCCTCGTGAGCTTCCAGATCCCGGGAACCCCTGGAGCGAGGCTTCTAGAGGAGGGAAAGCTTATTCACGGCGGAGTGGATGTTAGGGTGAAGGCTAGGGTCGAGCAATTCCTCTTTAGCGCCCACTCGGGGAGAAGCGAGCTTAGAGAGTATCTGAGACGATTTAACCCCGAGGCCAAGATCTTCGTGATCCACGGCGAGCCCGACTCATGCGAGGACTTGGCAAAATATGCGAGAGAAACCGGCTATGAGGCGATTCTACCCGAAAAAGGGAGGGTTTACGAGATCTAATGACGTTTAGGGCAAAAACCTCAAATAACCAAAAATTATAGCTCTAAAATGGGCGGCCGTCGTCTAGCCTGGAAGGACACTGGCCTTCCGAGCCAGTGATCCCGGGTTCAAATCCCGGCGGCCGCATCATAAATTAACCAAAAATTGTTCTCAAGAGCTTTTAGGGAGATGGCTTGATGCTGAGGATCGCATGAGCTGATTGTATCGACATAGATTCAAGATCGCTTAAAGGATAAATAATGTCATATGTGAGCAGATTTTGCGATGGTCAAATCGTTAGTCGTAATTCCGGATAGATGTATGGGCTGCCATCTCTGTGAACTCGCCTGCTCACAGAAACATTATGGGGTTATGAGTATTGAGAGATCGAGGATCCATGTGGTGAGGTTGCATCACCAGCCCGTCGACGCGCCGATCTTCTGCCTCCAATGCGGGTTATGCATGGCCTCCTGTCCTGTAAACGCCATCGAGAGAGATCCTAAGACGGGTGCGATAATCGTCCGAGAAGAGAAGTGTATTGGCTGTGGAAACTGCGTTCACGCATGCCCATATGGAGCAGCATCACTAGACCCGGCCACGGGGAAAGCCTTGATCTGCGACCTCTGTGGAGGAGATCCTGCATGCGTTAAGGCTTGTCCCGTAGACGCGCTAAAATATCTGGATGCTGATCAAGCCGCGAAGTATAAGAGAATTAACTTTTCAAAGCTTCAGATGGTGGTGAAGTAATGGATCTCCACGGCTATGCTGGAAAGATTCTATGGGTTGATCTAAGTAGGATGGAGATTCAGGAGAAAGAGCTTAGTCGAG
The DNA here is from genome assembly GCA_021163925.1 of Nitrososphaerota archaeon. Classification (GTDB taxonomy): domain Archaea; phylum Thermoproteota; class Nitrososphaeria_A; order Caldarchaeales; family Wolframiiraptoraceae; genus AUK039. Next base: position 17,914 of record JAGGTD010000070.1, on the reverse strand, counting down.
AGCTGGTCAAGCTCTATCTGGGTGGAACTGGATATGCAGCGAGAATCCTATGGGACATGCTTGACGCCAGGCTAGATCCCCTAAGCCCCGAGAACCTCTTGATAGCCGCGACAGGGCCATTGACTGGAACCCTATGCCCATCCTCCGGGAGCATCGAGTTCTGCTTCAAGTCTCCTCTAACGAGGATCTTCGGCGAGACGAGGGCCGGTGGAGTCTTTGGCCCAAAGCTGAAGTTCGCTGGATACGATTTCATAGCGATAAGGGGGAGATCTGAGAAGCCCGTCTATCTCTACATTAGAGATGGATATGCCGAGCTCAGAGATGCATCACATCTATGGGGGAAGAATGTCCATGAGACGACGGATATCCTCTTAAGAGATCTAGCCGAGCCCGACGCATCCGTTGCGTGTATAGGTCAAGCAGGTGAAAATCAAGTTAGATTCGCCTCGATAATGGTGGATTATGATAGAGCCGCTGGGAGATGCGGTGGGGGAACGGTTATGGGAGCGAAGAGGCTTAAGGCCATCGTAGTCGATGGACATGGAGAGATCTCAGCAGCAAAGCCTGAGGAGTTCTTCGAGGCGGCCATGGAGGCCATAAACGCCGTGAAGGCTAAGGCGAATAAGGGCCTGGGGAGATATGGAACCCTCAACGGACTCATAAACCTGAACGAGTCTGGAGCCCTTCCAACGAGAAACTTCAAGACATGCCACTTCGAGGAGGCTGAAAAGGTATCGGGCCAAACCCTCTCAGAGAAATATTTGATCAAGAAGAGAGCCTGCTTCGGATGCCCCATAGGCTGTGGAAGATATGTTCAGGTTCCAGCGGGAGAATATCAAACACCACCTCACGAGGGCGCGGAGTATGAGACCGTCGACATGCTTGGGGTTCAATCCATGATAGGAGATCTCGAGGCGATAATTAAGGCGGGATACCTCTGCAACATCTATGGCCTCGACACGATCTCGGCTGGAAACGTGATAGCATTCGCAATCGAGGCATATGAGAGGGGAATCATCACCGAGAAAGACACGGGTGGGATTAAGTTGAGGTGGGGCGATCCAAAAGTTACTTTAACGCTGATCGAGAAGATCGTGAAGAGAGAGGGTATAGGGAGATTATTGGCCGAGGGCGTTAAGAGGGCTTCGGAGAAGCTCGGCCGAGGATCCGAGGAATTCGCGTGTCATGTAAAGGGCTTGGAGATCCCAGCCCACGACGCCCGCGGAACCTCAAAGTCCCTAGCAATTCAATACGCTGTCGGAAATCCGAGGGGGGCATGTCACATCGAACCAGTCTGGGCTCCTATGTGGGACTTCTTCAAGGTCGATATGGGGCTGAGAAGATATGGGCTTCCATGGCCTCCACCAAGCAGGTTCGAGGAGACGGGGGTTAGGCGCGGAGAGGCCTACAGGCTTCTGATACTCTTTGGAGAGCTCGCGGGAATACTTGGAATATGTAGATTCCCGCTTCAAGCGGCTGAGGAGGAGAACCTCAACCTAGATAGACTGTCGAGGCTTATGACCACGTTGACGGGACTCGACCTAAAGCCTCAAGACCTGCTTAAAGTATCTGAGAGGGTCTATAACTTGAAGAGATGCTTCAACGTGAGGGAGGGGGTCGATAGGAGCAGCGATAGGCTACCGAGGAGGGTGATGGAGCCAATTGCATCCGGGCCGACGAAAGGGGTTAGGGTTGAGAATCTTGATGGGATGCTCGATGAATTCTATGAGGCCATGAGCTGGGATCGAGAGACCGGAATCCCGAAGAGGGAGAAGCTGAGGGAGCTTGGCCTGGGAGACGTGGCCGAGGAGGTCTGGAGGTCGAGGCAATCAAAGCAAGAGAAATAATACTCCAACCAGTAGGAAGCCCGCCCCCGAGATCCTTAACATCCTTTCTTCGCCGACTCTCTCCAATACCATCCTCCCCAAGATTATGGTCAACACCGATACTGTGATTAAGGCTATCATGGCCGCCGCGAAAACCTCTAGACAATTAAATCTGGCCGCGAGAACGCCCGCTGATATCTGAGTCTTATCGCATAATTCCGCGAGAAACGTCGCTGAGAATCCCGCCGTAAACGAGTTCTTAAACACCCTTTCAACGTTTATCCGCTCCCCCGACCTCCACCCTATGAGGATAGATAATCCGAGAGCCATGAATATCAGCGATCCAACTATCCGCAGGATGTGTGTTGGTAGAATATGCTTCATCACGGAGCCGAACATCACCGCGACGCCGTCGGCAACTAGGAATGCTGTGAATATCCCCAATAGGAGTCTTATCGGCTTCTGGATCTGAGTTGATAGAAATAGGATTGTGATCTGAGTCTTATCCCCGAGTTCGGCCAAGGCCATCGTGGCGATCAAACTCATGAACTCAAGCAATCCCCAGATCACCTAATCTTCGCTATCGGCGGAAGCCTCCGCTTATGCTCACTCCTATGAAATCTCTCCACGATAGACCTAACCTTCTCAGCCTCTATCCCCGTCTGATCAACTATCTCGTCGACCCCTTTCCCGAGCTCAACGTGAAGGTAGAGAATCTGATCTATTTCATCATATGTCGCTCCGAGTTCTTCCTCGGCCATCTGACCGGGCCATAGCCTAGGGCTGCTCGGCTTCTCAACTATACTCTTCGGGAGATCCAGCTTTCTCGCAAGCTCTCTGACCTGAGTCTTGTATAGATCGGCTATTGGAAGGAGGTCTGCGGCTCCATCACCATACTTCGTGAAGTATCCCAAGAGTATCTCACTCTTATCCCCCGTCCCGCATACGAGTAGTTTCTTAAGATTTGCATAATAGTATAGGATCGTCATCCTTATCCTCGCCCTCAAGTTCCCATTTGGGATCAAGGCGTCAGGAGCATAGAATGGCATAGCATCCGAATACAAGCTATAAATCCTCCGAATATCTATCACATAGTATCTCACTCCAAGTAGCTTGGTCAGCTGGACAGCGTGCTCCGTGTCTTGGAGAGGCGTTATAGATGAATCAGGCATCACTAGGGCCACAACCCTTCCAGCCCCTAAGGCTTTAACCGAGAGGACTAGGACGACTGAGGAATCGAGTCCACCGCTCGCCCCGACGACGACGCCGTTCGCGCCCGCCTCCTCAACCCTCTCCCGAATGAATTTCACGATCTTCTCAGCGACTTCATCATAATTTAATTCAGGCGGAATCATCTCAATCGACCACGCAGCTCAACAATATTAGCTTAAGCGGCTTGAAAATAAACTCTACCTATCCAAAAATTTTCCCAAACCCATCCATCTTCGACACTTCTTCTATTATCTCCTCCCCCTTTACCCAATCTAGTGGTTTTGCTCGAATCCCCTAGGTTGTAAGCCTTCCCGACCACGACCCCTCGTACAAGGTCATTTCCCCCAAGGATATGATGGCTTAGATGGCTCGGAGTCGATCGATCTCTGACCAAGTATGTCTCAGAATACTCTCCAAGGAACTCTACTCAGATGTCCGCAGAATGTTTTATAGATGGCCCGCTTATAGTTCGGATGGCCGGGGTAGAGTAAGACTATGGAGCTTGAGGAGCTTAAGTCGAGGATGCTTAAGCTGTTGAGAGAGGATGAGGAGTTTAGATACGCGGTGGCAGGTCTAATAGGTTTAGATGAGATACTTAAGAGGCTCGATCGCCACGAGGCAGAGCTAGTAAAGCTCAGACAGGACGTGGTTGAGCTCAGAGAGGACATGGTTAAAGGGTTTGAGCTCGTTAACAGGCATATATCAGCTCTAGGCGCTAGATGAGGGCTGATGGCCGAGGAGGCGTTTAGGGAGGGTTTAAGAGGGGTGTTAGAGAAGGAGATGGGATTTAAAGTTGAGAGGTGGAGAACCTATGATGAGGCGGGAAAGGTGTTCGGATACCCAAGCGAGGTTGAGGTGGATGTCGCAATAAAAGATGAGAAGCTCATATTAATCGAGGTATCATCGCATATGAAGGCATCCGACATATATCAGTTTAAAAGGAAAGCAGATCTATATGAGGAGAAAACTGGTAGGAAGCCGGATAGACTAATAGCCGTAACACCATACATAGATGAGAAAGCCATAGAAGCATCCAAACGGCTAGGGATAGAAGTATATACAAAGGTTTAAAAATGTTGAAATGTGGAAGATGTGGTTATTGGGCGCCGCCCATGCACATGAACCTTTATGAGGCGATGAGTCGTCGTAGAGCAGTTAAGGATCCTAAAGTATGATTGAGCGGAATTAAATCTATTAGAAGGCTGTCGAGCAGATCGTTAGAGGTGTTCACGCATGAGCTTCTTCAAGACGCTTGACGATGTCGATGTAAAGGGTAAAACGGTTATAGTTCGAGTGGATCTAAACTCGCCCGTCGACCCCGAGACGAAGAAGATCCAAGATAATGAGAGGCTGAGGGCTCATGCGGAGACGCTTAGAGAGCTCTCGGATAGGGGTGCGAGGGTAATAGCCTTGGCTCATCAAGGGAGGAAGGGGCAGCCCGACTTCCTACCGCTGAAACAGCATGCGGAGCTATTATCGAGGCATGTTGGAAAACCTGTTAGATATGTTCCAGACATCCTAGGAGCCGAGGCGGAGGAGGCGATAAGAAGCCTTAAGCCCGGGGAGATCCTATTGCTCGAGAATGTCCGGTTCTTGGAGGAGGAGACGGTTAAGGCGAGTCCCGAGGAGCATGCTAAGGGGGAACTCGTCTCAAAGCTATCGAAATACGCCGACCTATTCGTTCAAGATGCCTTCTCAGTCGCCCATAGATCTCACGCATCCATAGTCGGCTTCGCGGCGGTTCTACCCACCGTCGCTGGGAGGGTTATGGAGAGGGAGCTCAAGGCCTTGACCGAGATCCTCGAGAAGAGGGATAGGGTGATCCTATTCATGGGCGGGAACAAGCCCAAGGACTGTATAAGCGTCATAGACTCGATCCTCAACAGGGGTAGGCCTGAGATCAAATTACTGCTCTCGGCCGGAATCCTAGGACAGCTATTCTTAATGGCAGAGGGATATGATCTCGGGGAGCCGAGCCTAAACTACATCAAGAAGAAGAAGTTCGATGAACTCCTCCCAAAGATCGGAGAGCTTAAGGAGAGGCTTGGGGAGAGGCTTCATAGGCCGATAGACGTGGCATGCGAACTCGATGGAAACAGGTTTGAGGTTAGCGTCAAGATGCTCCCAGCCCCATCCGAGATAATGGATATAGGTGGGGAGACCGCGAACAAATACAGCGAGCTAATCCTATCCGCGAGTAGGGAGGATGCGATAATAGTTAAGGGTCCTGCTGGAGCCTATGAGCGGGAGATCTTTAGGCGTGGAACCTACATGATCTATAGGGCTTTGGCTAGGTCTAAGGCCTTCACCCTGATCGGTGGAGGGGACTCATCAACCGCGATAAGGCTCGTCGGATTAAGCCCAGAAGACTTCTCCTATGTGAGCCTCGCTGGAGGAGCATTAATCCACTACCTATCCGGGGAGAAGCTACCTGGAGTCGAGATCCTCAAGAGGACTTAAACGAATCCTAACATTTAAAACGAGGCTCCCTTAGAGGCGCTGGCCTCAGATTTAATGCTGGATCTTCTCAAAGATCTCACATATATCTTATGGATTATGGCGGCGGGTATGAGCGAGAAGGGGACGTGAAGCGCGTTAAACAGCGATGTGAGCAAGAGCAATATAGAGACGAGTTCAAGATCTGATGAGAAACTCAGCCCCATCGCCCTCGACAGGAGACCCTTAGCGAATGGGAGATATAGTTTCGGGAAGAGGATGTAGTAGAGGATGAAGGTGGCGGAGGCCATCACCGAGACCCTGAAGACTATCCCCATGGATAGGAGGATCGCCACATCGAATCTCTTAAACTCCCTAGACTTGGATTTCCGCAACTTCTCCGCGGCCGCGAATCCCATGAGCATGGAGATAATCGCTAAGAACTTCATCAAGGGGCCTATCAACACGTGGTATGGCTTGCCGAGGTTTAAGGCTAGGAACTCGATGAGCGCTACCGTTAAGCCGGCCTTAAACCCGAAGATCAGGAAGGCGATCACGCATGGGATCTCGTCGAAGCGGAAGGTGAGGAATGGGAGGAGTGGGAAGGGTATCTTTAGACGTAGTAGGGCCAAGAGTATGGTAGATGCTGAGAGGAGGACAACCCCTGAAACCCATAGACTCAGCCTATCATCCATTCCGATTAGATGCCGCTGGGCTGGGATTTTAAAGTAGTTAGATCCTCGTGACAGGTGGCCGCGTTCCTCATCCTTTTTAAGGGAAGATCATCATGTCTGCCACGTGATCACTCGGTGATCCTGTCATGAAGAAGGGACTCCTCATAGTGGTCGAGGGAATAGATGGCGCTGGAAAGACCACGCATGCGAGGAGAACTGTGAGATGGTTGAGGGAGAAGGGGATCAAAGCCCATTACACCTTCGAGCCCACTAGAGGAGCGATTGGAAGGATTCTGGAGGAGATGGCCTCGAGGAGGAGGGTTGATGTCAGGGTTGAGGCGCTGCTTTTCGCAGCCGATCGAATAGATCACCTCAATAGGATCATCAAACCACTTCTTGAGACGGGATACGTGGTTGTCTCGGATAGATATGTTCATTCATCGATAGCTTATCAATCGGTCACGGTCGGCGACCAGAGATGGGTTGAGGAACTAAATAAGTTCGCTGAAAAACCAGATCTCGTGATACTCCTCGACGTCGATCCAGAGATAGGCTTGAGGAGGATTAAGGGGAGGAAGGCTCGATTCGAGAGGATAGAGATCCTGAAGAGGGTCAGGGAAAAGTATCTTGAACTCGCCGAAAGGGAGGGCTTTAAGGTGGTCGACGCAAACAGGGAAGTTGAGGAGGTTTTCGAAGACGTTAAAGGTTTGGTTAAAGGGTTTCTTGAGGAAAAAGAGGTTCTATAGCAATAGATTTATCGTATAGGCGGTGACTATATCGGTTGGATTGGCCATAAAGCTGATCAAGGACCCGATTCACGGCTACATCAGTCTAGATGAAGACGAGGTTGGAGTCTTAGACACTTATCCGGTTCAGAGGCTTAGGAGGATAATCCAGCTACCATTCGTCTATCTAGTCTATCCGGGCGCGAGGCATACGAGGTTCGATCACTCGCTTGGATGCATGTATTTGGCGGGGGAATTCGCGGAGAGATTGGGATTCGATGAGCATAGGAGGAAGGTCTTGAGATTGGCTGGACTCCTACACGATTTAGGCCACACCCCATACTCGCATCTACTCGAACCACTCTTAGAGGAGGCTGGGACAACTCATGAGGAGATGACGATAAAGATCTTGGAGAATGACGGAGAATTGAGGGAGGCGATTGAGAGATGCGGTGTATCGGTCGATGAGGTGATAGATGTTTTGAGGGGTAAGGGGGCTGAGTCGGCCATAATAAGCGGTCCTATGGACGCGGATAAACTCGACTTCCTCATGAGAGACTCATACTTCACCGGAGCATCCTATGGGTTATTGGACGCTAAGAGGATAATTTGGAGGAGTAGGGTGATAGGAGGTAGGCTCGCGTTGAGCTTGAAGGCCATCGGAGCCGTCGAGGAGATGGCCTTGGCAAGATACCAGAGCTTCATGAACATCTACTTCCACCACGCCGTCAGAGCAGCTCAAACGATCTTCCTCAGAGCCGTCAGGATGCTTGAGGATCTGGACTTCTCATCGATGAGCGTCCAAGAATATCTGAGCTATGATGACTACGTTCTCTGGTGTATGATGAAGAGGGATGAGAGGACTCGATGGGCTGTGGAGAGGATTGAGAGAAGGAATCTCCCAAAAGTAGCATATGAGTTCAAGTTCGGTGAGAAAAGTTTTCCAAGGGAGTTGACGAGGAGGAAAGGGATAGAGGAGGCTGAGGAGGAACTCGCGAGATTGGCTGGAGTGCCCGAGAATCATCTCTGGATAGATACGCCCTACGTCCCACCCCTACCATACATGGATCAAGAGCAAGTTCAATTCTATGATGAGGTCGATGGAGAGGTTAGGGTCGTGGCCTACCGCTCACCCCTCCTAGACTTCACATCAAAGATCTACGGAATGGTGAGGGTCTATACCGAGCGAGAGTATCTAGAAAAAGTTAGGAGGGTTGCTGAAAGCTACTTCACGAACCGCTGAACATCATCTAGCTATGAATCTCCGATAAACTCTGTATCCAACATAGGCCAAGACCGCGACAGGCGTCCCAGCGATCGCCAAGAAAATCAAACCATACACGATGTAGTATATTGCCGTGATCGCTGCGGCCAGCACCGGAGTTATGTCGAAGGACGGGTATGGCGATGGCCTTGGCCTCGGCTTTCCAGGCTGGGTGACGTAGACCACTATGGTCGAGTATTCAACCCTCCGCTGAAGATACTTCAACTGCCCTTGAATCCTCTCTATCTCGCCTCGAATCCTCCAGAGCTCCCGCTCGATGATCATCAACTCTTGGACATTCCTAGCCTTGTCCATGGCTTTTAGGAGCCAATCCTCTTCAGCCTTCAAGTTTCTGAGCCTAGCCTCGAGATCAATATACTGCTCCGTCACATCCTTCCCAGAGACCTCCTCCCTCAAGATCTTCCCAAGCCTCCTGATCCTAGCCAAGGCGTCGAAGAAGCTCTTCTCCGGAACCCTCACGACTATGTTGGCGGAGATCCTCCCATCTCTATGAACTCCCATAGACTCCACGTATCCTCCGAGGGAGTCCGCGATCAACATAATCTCATTAACGACCTTCTCAGGATCTTCTGACTCCATATCGATGCTCGCGGTTCTAATTATCATCCTATTCACGTATTCGACTTGCTGAGGGAGAGGAGTCTCCCCAGCCTCTGCGCGGCCAGCTAAACTCTCGACCTCAGGCTTAGTGGTTACGGCGGTAACGGTTTTCATAATTTTTGGCCTCCGCGCCATAAGTCCCTCAAATTTCTGCGGGCTTGGAAGCGTCATCGTTCCGAAGAAGTATGTCGACGTCATCATGCCTATTGCGAGCGACGCGGCCAACAGTATCAAAGCCAATATTGTTATGCGTTTTTTACTCCACCTCATCGAGATATATCGTGATCCGGCCATGAGATAATATCATTGAATCGAACAATCCGTTCAATCAATAGAACATCAAATGAGTGAGATGTATTTGATGGACTCATCGGCGGCTTCTATTCAAGTCGATTCTCAGCCTATGATTTAGGAGGGTTGAGAGTAGCTCGTCGTTCTCGATGACCTCTTCAACCTCTTCAACCGGCGTTAGTAGGCTTATCTTCCTAGTCCTACCATATCTTCCCCTATTCACTAGGTCGCTCTTCAAGACCCCGAGCATGTCGAGCTCCGAGATGAGGCTACTCACCCTCCTATTGGTCAAGGGCTCGACTCCGATCAATCCGCACAGCTCTCTATATGCTTGATAAACGGTTCCGGAGATGGGTTCCCCGACGCCGCTTTTCTTCAAGAGTATGAGTGAGGTTAGGATGAGCTTGCTGTGGAGGGGGAGGGTCGATAGCGCCTCGAAGATCCTTCCACGCTCGATTATATTCTGAGCGAGCCTAACATGCTTCTCCTCAACCCTCTCATCGCCGTTCCTCTCAGCGACCTCAGCCGCAACCCTCAATAAATCTATGGCCCTCCTAGCATCTCCATGCTCGGCGGCGGCCAAGGCTGCGCAGAGGTTTATCACCTCCTGCGGGACGGCTCCCTCATAGAATGCCTCTGAAGCTCTCTCGCTCAAGATGTCTATCAGCTCGATCGCCGTATATGGGTGGAAAACTAACTCCTCCTCGCTCAAGCTGCTCAGCACTCTCGGATCTAGGTAGTCTTTGAAGTGTAGGTCGTTTGAGACCCCGATTATCGAGAGGCCGAATCCATCGAATCCCTCATTCATCCTAGTGAGCTCGTAGAGTAGGTTGTCTCCACAGTTCTTCACGAGGGCGTCGATCTCGTCGAAGCAGGCCACGAGCAGGTACCCCTTCTCGCTAAGACCCCTTCTCAACCTATTGAATACCTCGGCCTTCGAGAGCCCCGTGAATGGAACCCTAACCCCTATGGCCCCGCATAGCTCGGCCAGAACCCTATACTCCGTTCCAGCGATCCTACAGTTGATATACTCGAATCTCAGCGGGAGCTTCTCCCTAGCCGTGATCTCCTCAAACCTCTTAAAAACATATTTCACGACCGCCGTTTTCCCGGTTCCAGTCTTCCCATAGATGAAGACATTGCTCGGCCTCGAGCATCTTAGGGCTGGTGAGAGGATCTCCCCGAGACTCCGGATATGTTCATCTCTATGCGGAAGCTTTTCGGGCACATAGTCAGATCTCATAACCTCTCTATTTCTGAAGATCCTCGGCCTGCTGAGAGCCCTCTTAAACACTTCCTCCAATGGATCTCCCGCACCCGATCCTTTCCACTGGAATAGCCCCTTAGATGCTCGGTGATCCACGTGAATTCGATTATTCATCGAATTAGCCCCTTGTATATCTAGCCGTTAGGCAGTATTGAATTGAACTCACTATAATATTAGAGATTTTTTCGAGAGATATGGGCCATTTTTTACGGCTCTCTCGGCGGCTTTGTCAGCGTGTTTTCCAGTGGAAATTGAGGGGTGTGGGTCGTTGGTTCGACAGGTGTTTCACAGGTCGTGGGATGGCGTGTGAAGTGATGTAAGATTAAGCTACCTCCTACCTCTATTTCATAAAATATCCGTTAACTCGATGCTTTCACAGGAAATGGAGCATACCCCACCGTTTCCACTGGAGAACACCCATTTTCCATCAGAAATTGAGGGGTGTGCTGTAGAGGGCCGATATCCTCCCCGGCCAACACGTGCTTTAAAGTCTTCTAAGCCTTTTCCCATATCTTTATCATGATGATTTTTCGCCTGAAATGGGCGATTTTTCTAAGATTATGATAAACGTTCATGGCCAGAGGCTTCTAACATACTCGTTCTCAGCTTTTCACATGGCCTCAAGGTATCGGCATGAGATCCTCTGGGTAATATTCTAAAAATCTCTCGTGGTTGATTTGTGGGTTAACTACTCCTTGGTTTATGTGAATATTTTGACCTTGTTCTTGTCAACCTGTGAGCCTCTCCTTTAGCTTCACGCACTGTTCTAGTGTTTTCAATAGTATGCTGAGGGTTTCTGCGAGCTTCCTGATCTCCTCCACGTCGACGGCTCTAGAGAGTTGTAGGGTTATCTCCTCGATCTTTGCGGCTAAGATCTCATGGGTCTGTGAGAGGGTGTATGTCGTCAGGGCTTCGCCGACCTCCTCGTCTCCACGGACCTTTATAACCCTCTTATTACATTTCAAGCACCAGAGCTGGCCATTTATCTCGAAGAGGGGGCTCTTACAGATCGGGCACTGCTCTGAGAGCATCTTGGCTCCACTTCTTAGGGCATCGACCATTCGCTTCATGTAATCGTCTTCTCCCGAGGTCATCCCAGAGACTCTTATCCAAAGACTCCTTATTAGTATGTCTCCGAAGATTCCTCGGTCTTAAGCCAGACATAGCCTCCCCTAATTAAGCCGAGGAGGCTGTTCTTGAGGAATCTGAAGGCGGCGGGGATCGCCCTCCTCAAGATGAATCCCTTATTCCTTATGAGGTCTTCTAGGGCGTGCTTCGGATTTAGGTAGAAGTTTAGGTATGCCCAGAGGAAGAGCTTCTTGATCTTCTCGGGTGTGAGGTAGAGGTTCCTCATAACAACGTCGACTGTCGTGAACTTCCTCCAATCCCTCGTCAATAGGAGGTTCTCCTTGATCGCTAGATCCCAGAGCTTCGTCCCCGGATATGGGGTCGCTATGGTGAATTGGGCCAGGTCCACCCCGACCCTATTCGAGAACTTTATGGTAGCCCTAATATCCTCCTCAGTCTCATATGGAAATCCTATGATGAAAGATCCCAAGGCTCTTAGTCCACATTCCTTGGCCGCCCTTGTCGCATCCATGGCCTGCTTCTTCGTGATCCTCTTATCTATAAACTTCAGAGTCTGCTCCGATCCAGACTCAATTCCAAAGTAGACTGTATGCGCGCCAGCCCTATGCATGGCTGATCCGACCTCACGGCTAAATGTATTCACCCTAGATGAAGCCGACCACGATATATCCAAGCCCTCCTCAACTATCTTCTCGGCTATCGCGATAGCCCTCTTGTTGTTTAATGTGAATGTATCGTCTAAGAACTCGATCTCCTGCCTCCCATACTCATATCTCAGAATCCTGAGCTCCTCTAAAACCCTGTCAACGCTATGCGCTCTCCACTTCTTCCCGAATTGGAGGGATGAGGAGCAGAAGATGCATGAGTATGGGCATCCCCTAGAGGTTATTATGGCTCCAAACTTCAGCTTCCCAACCCTATATCTATCCATTGGGAGGAGGTCATAGGCTGGAAGCGGGGCGTCGTCTAAGTTTCTTATGAGCGGTCTTGGGGGATTCTCCCTCACGCCATCACCCATCCTATAGGTTATCCCTAAGATGTCTCTAAAGTCTCGGTCATCTTTCATGAGCTTCATTAAGAGTTCTTTGAAGGTGAGTTCTCCCTCACCCCTCACCACCACATCGATGTGCCTACATTCTTGGAGGGTTTCGGGGGCCATGAAGGTTACGTGAGGCCCTCCGATCACCACTAGGGCGTTTGGATTAACCTCCTTCGCGATTGAGGCCACGTCATAGGCGTCATAGATCATCGAGGTCGTCGCCGTCACCCCGACTAGATCTGGATAAAATTTCTTTAGCCTAGCCTTAATCTCTTCAAGTGTGAGGTCCTCCGCCAAGGAGTCTATTATCCTCACATCGCATCCAAGGTCTCTGGCGACCGAGGCGAGGTAGGCCAAGCCTAATGGAGGTGCAGTTGCGCCTACTACTTGCTTGACTATCGACTGTGCGGGCGGTGAGATCAAGAGAACCCTCAAGGCTTCTAGAAGAGATTATCCACGACCCTATAAAGGAGTTTACCATCTTTCCTCATTCTAGATCATATTATTCGACGGTTCTAAGCCTCCTCCTCAGGGCTGGATCCCTAGCTAAGAGTTCTTCGAAGACCTCCTCGAAGGTCTTATCCCGCTGGATCTCAAGCTTTCTATAAACCCCAGTTCTCCCAAGCTCCCTCCTCCTCTTAAGAACCCTAACCCTATTCCTGAGGGTTGCTGGATCGACTCCTAGGATCTTGGCGGCCTCCTCAACATTATGCTCAACCGGCAGCTCTTCATGGCCTCTTGGGGTCGGGATTATGAGAATGAGTTGCTTATTCATCCCCGGAACCCTTAGATCGGCCTTAAGCTCCTCATACCCTATCTGGCCCGCAAGCTTATAGAAGCCTATCTCATCCCTTCTCAGCTTACATAGGGGGAAGGAGATCGACGTGAGCTCATCGATGACTAGATATGCCTTTGGAACATGGCTGGGCGTGGCCTGGATCAATAGCCTCTCCATGGGCTCGACACCATATTCTTGAAGATAGAGTTCGATCATCGCCGAGCTCACGGGATATTGGATGAAGATGTCTATGTCGCTGTCCTCCCTAACATCCCCCCTAGCTATACTCCCATAGATTATCGGGTTGAGGCCATGATCGGCGAGAGGCTTCATAAGCCTTAAGGCCTTCTCTCTAAGATCCCTCAGCAACCTCCAATGTAATTCATCGTAGACGACCTCCCTGTAGCTCAATCCGAAAAACTTTGAATCCTATAGGTGATAACGTTTTCTCACGATCATATCTGATTAAGGATTAAATTTCTTAGGATTGTTGCCCGCTTCTAATCTGCCTATACATGACTGTTTTCTCTTTCCATCCATTATTATGGTTAATCTGTTTAATAGCTCGCGGCCTATGAGGAGTTTTCCTTTCCCGAATAGCGGCGATTCAACGAAACACTCGAATCTCATATCATTTATCTCGATGATCCCTCTGGCCATGCGCATGGTTATCGCGCCAGTTAGGGTTCTATAATTCCTCCACAGGGTTCTAGGGAGTTCAGCTATTTGGAAGGCTTGATATAGCTCGTTGGTCAACATTATCGATCCCTCATAGCCTGTATCTATCGGAACCCTTCGATCTTCTAAGATCCTGTCTCCAGTCACATTGTATAGGGTTAGCTTTAAGGCTGGCGCTGGATGCCTCTTCCCCTCCAGATACTCCGTGCAACTTAAGACTCTATAGATCCTCCCCACCACTCATATTCACCCGAATACTCTTCATCATATCCCACCTTTATGAGGATCGCGTGTTTAACATGAGGCTTCAGGCTACGTAGCTTCTCAGATGCTTCATTCATGCTTTCATAGGCTCCTATGAGCTTGCCCTCGGCTATAATGATGAACTTCCCCCGATATTTTTTGGAAAGCTCCTCCTTCATGGCCTCGTAGACGCGGTTGTTGGCGTCGGCGTCCGTCTCTAGATAGGTCTCATTGTAGTTGAGCCAAAGGGTTATGGCCTCCTCTAGGGCTTGATGGAGTAGTAGCCCGCGTCTAACGGCCTCAGCCTTAAACTGTCTAAGCTTTTCGGGGTCGAGCTTCTTTATTACCAAGGTCAAGAAGTTCACCTAGGTGAACTAGAAGCCCAAAAACTAATAAATGTTATGTGGGCTCGGCGAATTCCTTCTTGAAGAGATTAGATAGCTTGGAGATCGTGGCGGCGGGATTCATCGTCGGCATTAAACTCTCTGCTCAACCCCTAGTTTCCCCATTTTTCATGTTCATCTGAATAGATCTAAATCTTGGCGATTGGAATATCGGTTGGGTTGTTAGTTAGGAGTGTTGATCCGCTGAAGCGGTCGATTAAGCTTGTGCCGGAATCCAGCCTCGACCTACTCAATATCTTCAGGCTCGTCAAGATCGGATATGAGATCTATTCTGAGACGAGTAGGGAGGTTAAGAAGGAGAGGGTTAGCGGGAAGGTCGATAGTGAGAGGGTTCGAGTGGTGTTAGGTATAGAGGTTGAGGGGAAGACCGTAGACCCGTTGATGAGGAGGATAAATTTCGCCGGTAGGATAATCTATGAGAGCAAGCCCCTAGACCTACTCGGAAAACATCACACAATACACCTTTACCCAGGAGTCGAGCTGAGGATTAGGAGTCAGAAGGAGTTTGAGAGGCTTAAGGCTTTTGCGTCAAGCTATGCTGGCCGTGAGAGGGGTGGGAGGATGATCTGCGTCTCGATCGATGATGAGAGGGTTGCGGTCGCGGAGTTCTCGGGGACGGGGTTGAACAAGCTTTACTCGAAGACCTTTCCATCAACCGATAAATCGATATCGTGGGGGGAGCGGGAGATCAAGCGGATATTCGGGGAAGTGGCCTCGACCTTGAAGGACTATTTCTCGAAGAATAGGGAGTCAGATGCCATAGTAATCGGGCCAAAGGTATTCGTCGACGACTTCATGGACTTCTTGAAGGATTGCGAGAAATCGGTCTTGAAGAGGGTTAGGAGGGTTTATCATTCATCGGTGGGCGGGGAGGATGGGATTAGGGAGGCCATGAGATCAGGAGTCTTAAGAGATTTAGCGGATCTATTGAAGCCCGTTAGAGACTCATTAGAGGTGGAGAGGTTCATTAAACAAATGTCGAGGAATCCGGAGAGGGTCGCGCTCGGGTTCAAGGAGGTGTTGGAGGCTTGGAAGCTTGGAGCCGTTGAGAAGGTATTGGTCTCTGAGAGCTTTCTCTGGAGCCATATAGTTGATGAGGACTTGGACAAGTTGCTTGAGGCGGCTGAGAGGGGAAAACTTAACCTACAAGTCCTCTTAGATGGATTGGAGGCATCCGAGAAGATAATGGGATTCGGCGGAATAGTGGCTTTCCTCAGATATCCTCTCCCCTTAAAGGATATGGTCGGCTAGAGGCTGTCAAAGGTGATTATATGGACCCTCTCCGAGGGCTTCGAGATCTCCCCAACTCTCACCCCGACCAAGTATACGTCGACTCCAGTCTCAGATAGTATATCTACGAGTCTCTGGGTTATCACTCCGTCGAACACGATATACTTGGCCTGATCCCTTAACTCCTGAAGCCTTTGAGCGAGCTCGCTGACCGGAACTCTCTCAACCTCTTGAACCTCACTGTTCAGGATTATCGCCATGAGCTTTCCCTCAACCTCCTTAGCGCATTCCTTAACCTTCTCCGGCAACTGTGGAGCCTCTTTTGGTATCTTAAGCCTTCTTATGGCCTCATCGAATGGGATGGCGTGGTGTAGGGCGTCGGAGATCTCCTTTCCAGTTAATCCCTCAACCTCTCTCCCATAGGGTGCTCTAGCGACTAGATCCACCTTCACTCCAGCTCTTTGAAGCTCGCTTAGGATGAGGTCTCCACCCCTATCTCCATCGAGGAACGCTACTACCCTCCTCTTCTTCGCGGATAGATCCTTAATGGTTTTCGGGATCTTAACCCCCTCAACGGCCACCACATTTCTATAGCCATGTCTTAAGAGATTTATCACATCGGCTCTCCCCTCAACTATTATCAGCTCCTCACTCTTACCGACCTCTGGTCCCGCTGGAAGCTTCTCTGGGCCATACTCCACGACCTTAGCCTTTAGGAGGGCTTCTTCAAGCTCCTTCATGATCCTATCATCTTCTGGGAGCTTGCTCTTCTCCCACTCATAGAGGATGGTTCTCGCCCTCTCGACGATCTTCTTCCTCTTCTCAGCCCTAATATCGTAGATTCTCTCGATCTTAACCCGCGCCGTGTAGGGGCCAACTCTCTCCACGCTCTCGACCATGGCCGCTATCAGGGCGGTTGAATACTTGTCTAGGGCTGATGGAACCGTGATCTTCCCAACGGTCTTCTCGCCCTGAGGGCTGGCGGAGATCTCTATCCTCCCAATCCTCCCACTCTTTTGAAGCTCTCTTAGGTCGAGCTCGCTGCTGAATAATCCCTCGGTCTGCCCGAAGATCGCCCCCACGATATCATTCCTATCAACGACGCCGTCGACCTCTATCCTGGCCTCGATAATGTACTTCATCGAAGGCGGTCCAAGGCTCAAACCTATTCCTCCCCAACTCCCATCTTTTATGAGCTTCAACGCTAATCAAATCTGGACTCTATTTAAGTTTGCTCATAAAAAAGAGGGAGGTTGAGAGGAGGACTGGGAGAGGGTTAGGCTAGATCCATGACATAGTCTATGGCCGGCGGGAGCATTCGCTCGACCTTTAGGATGGAGCCTGTCGAAGGCTTTATCTCGATCGTGATCACGTCGTTCGGCTGGAGCTTAACGTTCGCGACTCCACCATAGATCTGATCCACGTGGATCACCACCTTCCAAACCTCTCCATACTCTAGGAGCGTGTCACCATCTCCTTGAATCTCCTCGACATCCGCCTCGGAGCCGCGGGTTAGCCTATCAACCGCCTTATATGGGTCTAGGTAGGAGATGACGAGCGTATCCGCGCTCATATCGACAGGCCTCTTCCCGACAGCCGTCTTAACATATAGGGTGATGTTCGCGACCTTCATCGTCCCACTCGCGTTCTCGCCCATAGCTATAACCGAGCCAGCGAGCTCTATGCTCGAGGTCGCCTCCTCCAATCCAGCCTTCATGACCTCCCCGCTCTTCTGGGTCGAGGAGAATCCGAGGTTTAGGACGGCGAATGCGAAGGCGGCGGCGACGATCACGAACGCTATTAGGATTATTGCCGTCTCAAGCCCTGTCATCCCCCTCCTAGCCCTCCTCTTCAATCCTATTCTTGTATTCCGCCTCATCTTCATCAATATTATCTGAATAATACTTCCTAATAAATTTTGTCTTATTTTGGTAAGATTCGAAACATATTTAGGTCTCTAATTTCAATTATTTATGGATGATTGAGGTGGGATTGGGATGGAGGGTTCAAACCTTAAAATAGGTCAAGAGGTTTTCGAGCAGCTCACAAGCATATTAAGCCTTCTAGATAATCTGACCGAGTTCCTCGGGATCGAGGTAACGAACATCATCTTCTTCGCGATTGGGAGGGTTTTGGG
>JAGGTD010000052.1 GCA_021163925.1 Nitrososphaerota archaeon | reverse complement strand
CGCAACCGGGGATGAGACCTCGATGTCCAGGGATAGGTGCTTGAATCTAGGCTGATCTGCCTCAAGTAGGCTCACCCATCTATACAATAGCTTCTTCTCCTCGGCTGGGAAATCTGCGAAGACCGTTTCAAGTATCCTCTTAATCCTAGCCTCATCGGGTTTAACCTCCACGAGCCTCCCATCCTCTAGATAGTATGGCGCGGAAGGTATGAGGTTCATGTCATAGAGATAGCATAGATGGTATGGTATGTCGGCCTCCCAAGCCTTTATCCTCTCCCTAATGGAGTTCGCGCCCCCGCCTATCGCCAGGGGATCGCTGGCCACGATCTTGGTCAAAACGACCTCTCTATCTCTCAGTAAATCATATTTCCTCTCCTCGACGAGATCCACGACTCCCGGAAGATTCATGGCCCTGACCTTCTCTATGGGCATCTTTGCATAGCAGTATGGTCGGTGGCCTGATTCATCGTAGACTATCTTCACCTCTTGAGAGTCTGGGTCTAGGAGCTTCAGATACGCTTTCCCAGCCTTCCCATCATAGCTACATCCAAGTAGGAAGTATATGTCTCTCCTTAGATGGTCGTCGAGAATCGTCTGCCCCATCTCCGACAAACACCTATACAACATGATAATTTAGATTTTCGATGAGATCCTAATAAGGGGATATTCAGGTGACCGATATGTGGGAGTCGAGGAGGATTCCGCGGAAGCCATAGCTTTGGCGTTAAAAGCCATTAAAATCCAGCCCGATCTCGGATCATCCCTCAAATCTAGATTATATCGGGCCGCGAGAGAAGTCAAGCCCAGCCTAAACGCTCTTAAGCTCGCTAGGAGGATGCTCCACCTATATGCGATCAATAGAGGGAGGGTGAGGAGGTTTTTAGGAGACCTTCTAGGAGAGGAGCTGTCAGATGACGGTAGGATGCTCTTAGAACTCTTGACCTCATCACTGGTAAGCAATCTACATCTAGGGAGACCGGAGAAGCTCACATTAAATCTGAGAAGGGTGCTCTCCAAGGATTTGATCGAGGAGGTTGAGCCTTGGCTCGGGATAATTAGGAGTATTAAAGAGGGAGTTATCGAACTTCCAGAGGGAGAAAATTATCCCAGATGGTTCATCAACATGTTGAGGAGAATTCTTGGCAAGGAGGAGGCCGAGAATCTGATGAAGTTTCAGGATATGGCTAGGCCGCCGACCTACTTCACGATAAACAAGCTTCTGTCAAGGGAAGATGAGGTCTTAAGATTGCTTGAAGAAGCTGGCGTGGAGTTCTCGGAAGATGAGAGGCTTAAGGGGATTTACATCATTAAGAGCATGAAGAGGAGTAGGAGGATTTTGGAGCTCGCGAGAAAAGGGTTGATCATGATCCACGATCTCTCAAGCTATTATGCGATCAAAGCGATGAATCCCAAACCCGGTGACACAATCTTAGATGTCTGCGCGGCTCCTGGCACAAAGACGATCCTCATGTCCATCGCTATGAGAAATAGGGGTGAGATCATATCGATAGACTCGTCTCCAACGAGGCTTAGAACCCATCTTAGGAGAGTTAGGAGGGCTGGAGCGTTAATAGTCAACGATATCTTAGCGGATGCGACCAAGCCTCTCCCCCTAAACCTCAAAGCCGACATAGTTTTGGTAGATCCTCCATGTAGCTCGACCGGCCTATTCTGGAGGGAGCCGATATATAGGTGGACCATAAAGCCAAGACATGTAAGGATGTTCGCGAGGCTCCAAGCAAAGATCTTGGAGAATTCATCAAGGCACGTTAAGCCAAATGGGATGCTCCTATACTCGACCTGCAGCCTCACGATCGAGGAGAACGAACTCATCCTAGAAGATTTTCTCAAAGTTCATCCAGAATTCTATTTAGAGGAAGTATATCCCGAACTCGGAGATCGAGGGCTTAGGGGATTGAGTGAGGCGAGGAGATTATATCCCCATAGAGATAGATGTAATGGATTCTTTCTCGCAAAGCTCGTTAAGAGATTCTAGCACTTCTCGCCAACGCCGTGTAGATCATGTATGCAGCATAGTATGATGTCTGGCCAAAATCGAATAAGGGATTCACCTCGACCACATCGAGCCCCACAAGCCTAACCGAACATATCTCCTCAAGAATTCCTTTGACCATGGCTGGAGATAAGCCGCATGGTTCAGGGTTGCTCACCCCGGGAGCATAAGCCGGATCTAATACATCCATGTCTATGCTTAGATAGACCTCACTTAAGGTTGAGACGTAGTCTTTTATGGCTTTAATCGACTCCTCATACTCCTTCATGACTCTATCCGCCTCAAGGATCTCGATCCCATTTTTCACCGCGTATTCGATGAGATTGGATGGAGCCTCCCTCACCCCTATGATCATGGTCTTTAAGCCCTTAGATCTCTCGAAGAGCCTTCTAAGCCATGTCGCGTGATTCAGCCTCGTATCCATGAACTCGTCTCTTAGATCTAGGTGTGCGTCCAAAACTATAAGCCCTCCTCCATGCTTACAGACCTTGAGGGCTGAGGCTAGGGTTAGGGTGTGCTCTCCTCCCAAGATTATCGGGGTCTTCCCATCGCCCAAGATCTCTCCAACAATCCTAGAAACCCTCCTCAACATCCATGTAACGCTATTCGTTGGAATCAGGTCTCCGATATCCGCAAGCCTTATCCCACCTAAATCCGAGAACTCGATGTTCTCTGAGGCCCTCCTAATCTCCATCGGCGCGAATCTAGCCCCAGGCCTAAAGCTCGCGGTGGCGTCAAACGGGACTCCAAACACTGTAAATTCGCTCTCCTCATAGCCTCTCTCTGAACTCATAAATGAGGGCTTTCTACAGAGATATAGTTTGATCCAATCATCCTTCATGCCCTTATACATGAATGAAATAAATATTAATCTTGAATCTATTATCAGACATGCATATGGCTGGGAGAGGACGATGGTTTAGACTCATGATCATCGCGGCGTTGGTTGCGCGCCTCATCCCAGCCCCATTCTTCGGCCATCCATGGGACATGTATATTTGGCTGAAATCCGGGGAGCTTGGACTCAATCAGGTTAACATATACTTGCTCGGAGACCCAGTCGACTATCCATGGGGCTTCTACGCATATCCTCCCGCATGGCTTTACTGGCTCATCATAACCACTCTAGTAAACAAGCTGTACCCCAACCTAAACCTCCACGTATTTTTGATTAAATTACCGATAATAATCTCCGATATATTGGCGGGAATACTGATTTATAGGATCGCGGCCAAGCTGGGATTCGATGAGAAGAGGTCGCTGCTTATAATGGGGATCTGGCTCTTCAACCCAATAACTTACTTCATTTCAACTATCTGGGGGATGTTCGACTCGATAGCGGTGCTGTTTATGTTGATCTCGATAAAATATATCTTAGATGAAAGGTATATTCGATCAGCGATAGCGGCGGGGATAGGAATAGCTGTAAAGATCCTCCCAGCCTTAATCCTCCTCCCAACCCTAGCCCACCTATTGAAGTCCGGAAAACTTGATCTCAGAAACTTTATCTTAAAAATCATTTTACCCGTGGCCGCGGTCTTCCTCGCAATATCAACACCATTCCTAACAACTCCAATCGAATACTTCAACGCGTTATTCCATCACACAAAGAGCGTCGGAGGATTCACCTATTGGATAGCCGTCTCCACCTTCGTAAACCTATCAAACTTCTGGTATATACCATTCACAGTATTCCTCATAGCCACCTTATACATTTATAGAAAGATCGGGGTTGGGCTGAATAATGATAGGTATATTGATGCCTGTGCCGCGACCGTTGCGATCTTCTTGGCCACGTCCCCGAAAGTAAACATACAGTATACTTTGACCCTAATCCCTCTCCTCCTACTCTCAAAGAGTTTCTGGGCCGAAGAGCATCTTAAGAGAAACTTCATACTTTTGATCTCCTCCGCAGTCCTCTGGCTCGCGTCATCCTATACGATCCTATATGGATATGATCTAAACTATCTTGGAAGACTCTACGTAACGGAGACCTATGAGCTGAGACCTGAATACGTCATACATGTAGTGAGTGGACTATTTGGGGGAACGAGGTTTGTAGCTCTCAGCATGGACTTCGCGAACTTCAAGAAGCTAGATCTCGTGATCTTGAATAAATGGAATATCATATTGACCGTGGCCATAGTAGCCTTTGGACTCCTCTGCATCCTCCCAACGCCGAGTGGAGTAAGACTCCATAATGCTCCGATAAGGGTTGGAATCCCTGAGAGCCCCGACTCGGCATTCATTCCGGATAGTGGTAAGAGCGTGTCCCAGTTCCTCAAACACTATAACGTCAATTACGTAGTTCTCTCATTCTCCCCCGACTTCGTTAACACATATCAAGGTTACGAGCCTGAAAAGGATGTCACTAGATATATGAGGTTTAAGACGACTGCGGAGAGATGGAGATATAGGGATGTGAGGTGGCTCATAGACGAGCTACATTCTAGAGGAGTTAAGGTCTTGCTCGGAATATACTTGAGGAAAGAGAAGATCAAGTATCACTATGGGGTTCATGGATTCGCCGTGGACTGGGTTAAAGATCATCCAGAGATCCTTGGACCTCGAGACGTATTATTATTCAACTCAACCGTGAACATTAATGGAAGATATATCCTATACGCCGACTACTTCTCAACGAAGATGAAGCTAATCATGAGAGACTTCGGATTCGACGGCGTATATCTCATGGACTGGAATGATTGGAAAATCAAGGGAGACAAAATATCATATATTCTCCCCCTACTCAAAAGACTCAAATCCTCTGGATGCGGTGAGATATTCGTCGAGGGAGTTGATTCAACAAATGAGGTGAACTCAACCCTAATTCTCATGAAAAACGCCGACTATGTCGTCTTAAAGACTGCTCCATGGGTTAACAGAATCTATTATGTTAGGACGGATGATGTCTCGATGGACAGTTATCAGCGATATCTATCTCAAGTGCTTGATAATCTTTCGGAGGACGAGAGAGGACATCTACTATATGGAGTATATGTCTTCGACTATGTTGATGGATGGTTTACCCCAGCGTTTGAGTTGCAGAGAGAGGTGAATATATTCTATCGGGTAGGCGTTAGAGGTGGATACGTGATCTATTATTCGAGCAGGTATGTTCCCTATAAGATAACTATTGGCGGATGATTAATCGCACGTGATCCAGTCTATTCTCGTCGTCTCACTCTCATATTTTATCAGCCTCTTTCCATCTTCAGACTTCACCCTCAACACTCCATTGCACATTCCCATGACGGTTGCCACAACGCTCTTTTCATGAGCCTCTTCATCTAAAAGAAATAAGCTCGTCACATTCATCGCTCTAAGCTTTCCGAATAATATATGTAAGAACCTTGAAACCGTTTGAAATGGATTATATAATAAGAGGGTTGAAACGGAGTCGAATAATAGCCTCACCTTTAACTCCTTCCTTCGCATAGATGATAGTAACTCCCTCAAGGCAACATTGTATGATGTTAGGTCTGATGCGCTTGGAATTCTCTTGATATGCTGCCTCTCCTCTAGTGGGAGTCCTATTGCTGACGAGAACAGGTCTATGTAAGCTAATCTGCCTTCATTGAGGAATTTATCCGCATCCGATCCCAGAATCCTCTTAAATTCTTCATGCTCCTGTTCAGCCGTTGTATTTGTGCAGCTTACTATGCATCCCTCTCCAAGCCTTAATCCCGTTGCGATAAAGTTCCTGCAGATACTCCTCTTTCCACCCATCGGCGGCCCCAAGACTAAGATTATAGTCCCCCTCCTAAATCCACCGACTCTTTCATCGATCGCTCTGCAACCTGTCTCTATCATCTCAGATGACATAATGGTGTTTGATGAACGATTTGTTAAAGAATCAGAACCTGCCGCGGGTGTCAACCATCACAACACCTTTCCAAATCCAGGAGTTTAGCTCAACACCTTCTTGATCTTATCGCTAACTTTGCGGATCTCATGGAGAATTAGTCCGAGAGTCGCTTCCTTCGGCGCCATCGCAACTAGGATCACGTTCTCTCCCGCGCCAACGGCGACGATCTTAGATCTGCTGCCCTCGACAATCACCCTCTCAGCCGCTCCAGCCTTTAGCTCGGAGAAAGCAGTCTCAGCCGCTCCAACCATCGTCGCGGTCATGGCCGCGAACGCCTCAGCGTCAACGTCTTCGGGTAGGGCGCTGGAGATCAATATTCCATCTCTTGTCACTAGCGCCGAGGCCAGCGCTCCGGAATTTCTATTGAATTCCATTAGAAGGCTTCTGAGGATCTCACGGGTTGTCGACATCGCTCTCGCTCACCCCCTTAAAGACGAGCTTTAACAATTCCTCAATCCCCTCAATAATATTAACTTTCTTGGTCGCAATAGTTCCGATCACCGGAACATCTTTCGGAAGCTTCATCAACTCCCTAACCTTCTCGGGCGGCAGCGCTCCAGGTAGATCTTGTTTATTCGCGAAGACTACTAGGGGTAGCCCGTAAACTCTGGCCTTATGAAGCATCTCAATGGCCCTCGGAAAGCTCGATGGATCCGTGCTATCCACCACCAAGATCACTCCCAAGGTTTCTCCTCCAAGTTGTTCGAGGATTGGGTCGAATCTCTGCTGACCTATCGTTCCAAAGAGGTCTGCTTGGAATCCCTTATGCTCAAAATGGCCAAAGTCTAGGGCCACGGTGGTCTCACCCCGCTGAACGCTGACGGCTCTCGTCGATAGGGCGTGGACAACGGTGGTCTTTCCAGCATGATATGGCCCTGTTATCAAGATCTTTGGAATATAGATCTTCATCCCACCTGGTTTCACGTATCTAAATGGTATCGATACAGGCTTGATGGACTTCCCCCCAACCTTCTCGATCGTGAAGAAGTCGCTCAATATTACCCCCTTCTCGATCGGGCTTAAGCTTATTATGTTGTCAACCCTATCCCTCAACCTACGCTTAACTTCCTCCTCGAAATCCCATTCAACAAAGATGTATAACATGTGTGAGTCATTTAGAACGGCTATCTTCCTCCACTCCTCGAACTTCTCAACGACGATCTCCCCAAAATGGTCTAACATCGTTGAGAGCGAGTCTATGATTATCAACGAATTCTTTCCAACATCATTAACGGCCTTCAGCAGAGCTCCATCAACCTCCTCAAGATCATATGGATTTAACACCGCGTATCTCTCCTCGCTCTTAATCCCCATAAAGCCCGTGTAGGCGTCTACGAAGACGAGCGCATTCTCCTCCTTAAACTTGGTTAGATCCCACCCATATCTCTTCATATCCTCCATTATTATATCCGGTCTCTTATTATTCGTCAAGTAGATTACGGGGTATCCCGCGTCCAGCCACCTATATGCTACTTGGTAGGCGAGGGGTGTTGCCTCGGTGAATGGCTTAGAGGTTATCAGGGTGGTTGCTCCGGTTTCAAGGCCTCCTCTAAGCATGTCATCGAGCAACATCACACCGGTTTTGAGTTTCATGAGCATCCCTCTCTCGCCTACAAGGATATGACTATCCCTAAACCTCTCTTGATGACATAGCTATAAATGTTCATGCTGTGGTTGACGCCTCTCATCTTCCTTATATAAATCTCCCGCTTGAAGCTCATCTCCCCTCTCCTAAAGCTCAAGACTATCACCCCCGACGCTAAGAACTCCTCTATCCCATACCTGCTCAGCTGATTCGTTCCCGTTGGTATCTCAGAGGTGGCAATGGTCGTTATACCCATATCGTCTAAGGCGTGGATCAAGCTCCTGATATATCCCCTGATGGCCGTTTGAGCGGCGGCTGATTCACCTCCACCCTCAAGGACTAGGGGGGCTATGGGGTCTATTGCAAGCCTCTTAGCATCTATCTGAGAGATCAAAGCCTTTATCTCATCAACGATCTTCTGATGCGGTATCCTCCCAACCCCGGAGAAGTATGGGGTTATCTCCGCCATCAAGACCTTCCCATCCTCGATAAGCTTCCTGAAATCCCATCCCAACGACTCCGCATCCTCAACCACATGCTCAGGCTTCTCATCGATCGTAAGGAATACTCCAGGCTCGCCATGCTGGGCTCCATAGTAGATGAATTGGAGGGCGAAGGTCGTCTTACCAGCCCCAGCCTCGCCGCACACTAGATACGTTCTCCCAGCCGGGAAGCCTCCCTCGATGAGTTCATCAAGACCTGGAATACCGCTTTTAACCCTTCTCACGAATACTTTTTCTCAATTATTAATCTTAAATATTTGCCGACGCATTCGGCTTTAGAATGAGTTCGTGGGCGAGTAAGATAAGCGGTGAGAGCAGGTGGTTTAAGGCGAGCCAATTGGAGAGGCAGGGGAAGCTTGAGGAGGCCATGAACCTCTACCTAGAGGAGGCGAAGGAGCAGGAGGCCAAGAGCCTAGCGCTCTCAGCACTAAGCATGCTCTCAGCCGCTAAATGTGCTGCCAAGCTCGGCAAGGAAAACGCCTCTGAATACTTCAAGGAGGCTGGGAGAAGATATGAGAAATATGGGGACTCGATAATTAGCATCTCCCCAAACTCCTCTGCCTGGGCATATAAGATGGCCTCGAGATGCTATAATTGGGCGGGAGATCAAGAGGCCGCTGACAGCGTGTTAAAGAAGGCGGAGTCACTCTTAGAAAAAGTTGGTGAGAAGGCTGAGAGATATTTCCCGCTCTTTAAGCAGTATAGGCCGAAGAAGGATGAAAGATGAGGATCGTGATGCTCAACGAGGGGACATATCCATATTATAAGGGCGGAGTTAGCACTTGGACTCACCTCCTTATCTCAAACCTTAAGGAGTTTAGCTTCATAGCCGTGGCCCTGACCACGAAACCCTTCCCAAAAACTCTCTATCCAAGCCCCCCGAACCTGAGATATGTGATGAACATACCTCTTTGGGGGACGGAGCATTTGGGAGAGCATCTAAAAGAGTTCACGATTAGGAAGCTGATCAAGCTCTCCGCATGGACTCATGAAGATGACATAAGAGAAAACTTCACCCCCTACTTCAGAACATTCTTGAGAGAGGCTAAGCTGGGTGGAAGAGATCCGGAGGCCATGGGAGAAGCTTTGGTGAAAATGCATAAGTTTCTCTTGAATCACAGCTTTAGGAAGACCTTTAGGAGCATCCATGTCTGGAAGGCTTTCCTCGAGGAAATGATCGAGGATGAACTCTACTCAAATGCGAGGGTCTCATACATGCTAAAACTGAGCCACGTGATTAGACATCTCTTCAGAATACTCGCATACGATTACCCAGAGGCAAACCTCTACCATTCATCCGCCTCAGGCCTATGCGGGTTAATAGGCGTCATAAAGAAGCTGGAGAGCGGAATTCCATATATAGTTACGGAACATGGAGTTTACTTCCGAGAAAGATTACTGGAGATCTACCCCGAGCTTAATCTTCCAGAAAAGATCTTCTGGCTAAACCTCTTTAGAGCGATCACCCTAGTAAACTATCATTACGCCGATAGAATCCTACCTGTCTGCGAGTTCAACATCAGATGGGAGACGGAGTTCGGGGTCTCTAGGAAGAAAGTTGAGGTGATTTACAACGGCGTTGATGTCGAGAGGTTTAAGCCCATGGACGTAGACGTTAAGGGGGCTAAGCCGATAGTAGTCATGAGCAGG
Organism: Nitrososphaerota archaeon; assembly: GCA_021163925.1. Lineage (GTDB taxonomy): Archaea > Thermoproteota > Nitrososphaeria_A > Caldarchaeales > Wolframiiraptoraceae > AUK039. Next base: position 10,790 of record JAGGTD010000052.1, on the reverse strand, counting down.
ATCGAGAAGTTGAAAGACATCCTAAACATGGTTGAGGCCATGGAGTATATCTCGAAGGAAGCTCCTGAGACTAAATGCGAGATCTACGGACCAATAGTGGATGAAGAATACTTCAATGCATGTCTTAAGAGGGCTTACGAGCTAAACGTCTCGGATAAGATCCTGTTCATGGGGCCGACGGATAATCCTGAGATCGCCTATAATAGAGCTGAAGTGGTCGTCCAGCCGAGCCTATCGGAGGGATTCCCCTTCACGGTTATCGAGGCAATGTCATGCGGCAAGCCAGTCGTCGCCACAAACGTTGGAGGGGTTAAGGAAGCTATAGGAGATGCTGGATTGGTGGTTCCGCCTAGATCTCCAAGAGACTTAGCGGACGCTATTCTAAAATTGCATCTAGATGAAGGTCTCAGGAAAAGCATGGGTGATAGGGCTAGGGAGAGAGCCTTAAAGCTATTTAGTCAAAGACGGTTCATCGAGGAATATAGGAGACTCTACCTGGAGATAGTCTCGGAATACGGGCTTGGTGAACATACATGACCGTCGATCGAGACCTAGATGTACTCGCCAGAGCCGTCTTAGAAGTCGATGAAAAAGTCAAGGATTATCTGGAGGCCGCGGCCATTCTCGAGGCCATCGGAGTAACTCCGCGAGTGGCGAAGGAACTCGGCTACTCGGATACATTTGAACTAGCTAAGGAGGTTATGAAGATCGTAGACTACTATAGATTGACGGCTGGAGAGATCTTCGCTGAAGAGAAGCCGACGAGGCTTCAGAAGATGATGGATGCTGTAAAGCTCATCATCTCAGGGGCCTTTTTCAGCGCTCCATGGCTTCTCATAACGATCTCATACATGCTATTTGGAATATCCTTGCTTCCAGTATATGAAGAGCCGTTGAGAGCGACCGCCATAGATATGGCGCTCATCCTGAGCATGATCATAACCTCAATCCTCCCACCGATGTTCATGCGAAAACTACAATTCCACTTCTATCAAGAGGATTATGCGACTTCACAGAAGATCCTCATGCTCTACTATGTTACCGGCGTCCTCACGATTTCCGGGTCCAGCGTCATAATCTGGCTCATATTTAGGCTTCTCCCATATCCAGATTGGTGGACGATTTACACGCTCGTCTATTACATTCCGTTCTCGTTCTTCTGGCTCTCAGTAGCCCCCCTATACTCTTTCCGGAAATACTTCGCCTTAGCATCTTCTTATATCGTATCTCTATTGTTCATCGGGGTTATGTATAGGATCGTTGAGACTAAGCTAAGCCTGCACCTAATACACGTGTATGGCATCATGCTCGGAGCATTCTTCGCCATAATGTACTCAACCAGCATGCTCTACATCAGGTATAAGATCCTCGGAGTTACATCGGAGCCCACGATAGGGCCTAAGCCATCATTCATAATCTACTCAGGATTGAGTTACTCGCTGATAGGTGCTTTATACTTCATATTCTTGTTTACGGATAGGATTCTGGTCTGGTCGATGACCAAGACACCGTATCCACTACTGGCCAACGTAGATTACGAGAAGGTTGCAAACTTAGGCTTACTCGTTCTAGTCATCCCATTCGGCGTCATAAACTATTATCTCACAAAGATCTATGAAGAGATCTTAAAGGAAGGCGATAGATTCACCGTAAAGGAGATTGAGGAATATAGAAATAGAATCGCCAAACGCTATCGAGATGCCTGCCTAGCTACCTTCGGATCCGGCATAGGATCACTAATAATACTCTTCTACATCTTCAAGAAATTGGGCTGGATATTGACTAGCTTCCACGTAACGGTCTTCCTCTTCAGCGGATTAGGCTACGCCCTCATACCACTATTCTTCATTGGGTGGCTTCTTGGGACATTCCTCTACAAGCCAGAACTATTCGTTAAGCCCTTAATCCTGAGCCTTTCGATTAACGCTGTGTTAGGATTTATCCTGACGAGATGCATCGGAATAGAATATGCATCTCTGAGCTTCATGGTAGCGACAATGACGTTGACGGCGGCGAGCTTATGGCAATCATTAAAGATCGTTAAAGAAATTGACTACGCATATTATTCCGCATTCTAGCTATGGGATCCTCCTCCACTTGGGTATCTGCGGATATAGGAGCCCATTCCTCGAAACCCTCGCCGACCCAAGGTATAGATGATTAAACTTCCCCACAACATATCTTCCACGATACGTCTTCTCGGTCTTTATCGGAATGGCCTTCATCCACTTCTCCACCTGCTCCTCATCCAACTCTATGACATTATCCTTGATCTCGCCGTCCAGTAGCTGACTTCCCTCGATTGATAAAGATATGTCGCCATCTGAGATCTTCATCACATACAAGCCTACTTGCTGAACCCCTCTCAGTCTCGACGCTAGCTCCATAGTCTCCTTCGTGGCCGCCCTAATTCTCCTCCGCCCACATTTAATCAAGACTAAATCATTAAAGCATGCTTCAACCCCATATAGGCTTCTAAGCCTATTCTCTAGGAATTTCCTCTCCCTTGGACTGAGGAGCTTCATGAATCGCCCTCCTTCAAGACTCTCGCCACATAAAATCCTTCAGCCCAATTATCGTAGGGCATTATCCTAATCGTCTTCTCCAGCCCTTCATCTAGTTTCATACCATCCCACTCAACGATCCCACATCTATATCCTAATGATGGGAGATTGATCTCCTTTAGGACGGCGTCCTCCCTCCTCTCTAGAAGATGTTGAACTACCATCTCATTCTCCTCAACCGTAAGGGTGCATGTAGCATATACCAGCTCCCCGCCGGGCTTCAAGCAGTCGAATCCAGCGATTATTAATTGGCGTTGAAGCTTACTCAATCTCTTGGCTAGTTCGAGATTCCACGACCTCGCTATCCCCCAATTCTTACTCACTATCCCCAAGGAGCTGCAAGGAGCATCGACTAAGACTTTATCGAAGCATTCGCGGGCGAATCTCGGAAACTTTCTGCCATCCATCAAGGTTATGATCACGTTCAAAACGCCGAATCTCTGAAGATTCGATGCAAGGGCCTTAACCCTATCAAAGCTTACATCGTTTGCGACTAGAACTCCGAGGCCATCCAAAAATTGGGCTATCTGAGTACTCTTACTCCCCGGAGCCGCGCATAGATCTAATACCTTCTCTCCGGGCTTTGGATTAAGGACCTCAACCGGAACCATCGAGATCGGGGCTTGAATATAGATTAGCCCCAGCATGTGCTCGACGGTCTTCCCCAAATCGATCGGCTCGTCCTCCACAACATACCCGTAGCGCGTCCAAGGAATCTTCTTGAAGGATACGCCCTTCTCCTTAAGCATCTCTAAAACTTCATGCTCATCCATCTTGAGCGTATTCACTCGAAAAGATGTTGGGAGAGGTTTCCGGTAAGCTTCGAGTAGTAGATCTAGGTCTAGGTCGGGCATCTTACTTAGGTATTCTCTTAAGCTCTCGCTTAACTTGATCTCTCCAAGCACTTTATCAACCGACTTATTCCGAGGGAGTCTAGAATTTAACGATGTAATCGTCGAGACGGCTCCGCCGAGAATCCGGGTCAATAACTTTTATATCTGCTGGGGAACCCCATATTAACATGGCCGAGCATTGGGCCTTAATAGTCCGAGACCACACCTATCAGGGGAAGACTATCTTGGCGAGAGACGTTTTAGCTGATCGCGTTAGAAACAAGTTCTGGTCCCTGAACTCAAGGGCTCGAAACGTTAGAAAACTCAAGGAGGGAGACAAGGTTGTCTTCTATCTCACGAGCTCAGAGGGCAGAGGTTTCATGGGAAGAGGGGTCTTGGCCGGCGAGGCACATCCAATGACGATCGAGCAGAGATTCCACATAATTGGATCTCCGTCGATAAACTTCGACTATGCGGTCGAGTTCCGCGAGGCCGAGATGTGGCCAAAGCTCGTCCCACTCGACCTACTGACAGATAGGATGCCTCTCCTACTTGGAAGAAAGAATCCTGCGAGAGTATTTAGGGGGAGCATTATAAGATTGACCGAGAGGGATTATGAGATTGTCTTGGAGACGGCCGAGGAGCTGATGAGAGAACGATAAAGGACGAGTTTAAGGATCCCCTTGGGCCCGCCGGGATTTGAACCCGGGACCTCTGGCTCCGCAGGCCAGCGCCATATCCAAACTAGGCCACGGGCCCTTCATTTGATCCATATTGTTATCGTTATTAGATGTTTTGTTGCATGTAGGTTAAAATCCAGCTTGATCAACGATTTGATGTGCATGAATGGGCTTTAGCCGAGGCCTTGATCTCGACCGTGACTAAGGTCTTAAAGAGTGAGAGGTTGGGGAAAATCTTAGAGATTGGAGTTGGGATCGGAGAGCTTCAAGACATCGACCTTGAGATCTTCAAGTTCGCCCTCATGCAGTTAAGACCCGATTACCTTAAGGACGCTGAATTCAAGTTTAAGATCGTTAAGACTAGGCTTAGATGTAGGGTTTGCGGCCATGAATGGTCTCCTAGGAAAGATGAGCTGGATGAAGGTGTTAGGGAGGCAATACACTTCATCCCCGAGATAAGCCACGCATATCTTAGATGTCCGAGATGTGGGAGCATAGACTTCGACATTATCGAGGGAAGGGGGGTATGGTTAGAATATGTTAAGGGGAAGCGGTGAACGAGATCTTCCAATAGGGTGGAGGGATGATGTCATGAGTAGTGAGCTTAAGGATGTGAGGTTAAGCGTGATAGATGAGAGAATTAAGAATGTGAAGAATGTGATCGCCGTCTCGAGCGGTAAAGGCGGCGTTGGGAAGAGCCTCGTGGCCTCAGCCCTCTCCCTAACACTTGCGAGAAGAGGCTATCGGGTCGGCTTATTCGATCTCGACCTCACAAGCCCATCAACTCACATAATCCTAGACGTTGGAAAGAGTCGGCCAATCGAGGATCGGGGCATAGTTCCGCCTAGGATTCATGGAATAAGCTATATGTCCATCACCTATTATTCCGAAGATAAACCAACTCCGCTAAGGGGCGTGGACTTCTCTAATGCCCTGATCGAGTTGATGGCGATAACTAGGTGGGGAGATCTAGACTTCCTGATCGTGGACATGCCTCCAGGTATAAGCGACGCAACCCTAGACATCATTAGACTCATTAAGCGCTCAAAGTTCTTGATCGTGACAACTCCATCTAAACTCGCATTTGAAACCGTTAAAAAATTGATCAAGCTCCTCTCAGATCTACGCGTGGAGATCATAGGAATAGTCGAGAACATGAAGATCAAGGAATCGGATTTCATCAAGTCAAATGCCGATAAGCTAGGAGTCAAATACCTCGGCGGAATAGAGTTCGATGAAGGTCTGGAGGATGCTTTAGGAGATGTGGAGAAATTTTCCAAGACAGAGTTCTTTAGAGAAGTTTGGAGGATGGCTGGAGAACTTTTAAGAGCATTAGCTTCTGGAGCGCAATAACTCGTGATAAAGGTTGAGATGTCTTCTAGCCATCCTCAACCATTGAGTCCTAACAGCATAGCTATAGAGGTGGGCCATATATGCGACGGCGTAATCGTAGTTATTCATCATCCACTTAAGCTTCTTTACGAGCTCGGCCGGCTTCTTAGGGGGAATGGTTGCCCTAGGCGCAAACTGATACAATTCTATTAATCTTGGAACCCTGCTACCTATTAGGGGCTTAAAGCTCCCCATCGAGAGATGCAGTATCCCGCTCACGGAATAGACCCCGTATTTGTCTCGGTATGGCAACAATATTATGTCGGCGATTGAGGCTATCTTGAGAATCTCATCACTCGTCAGGTACTTATCGATGAAGGTTAATCTCGCGACCCTACCCAGCTCCTCTATCTGCTCCAAAAGCTCTCTATCTCTCAGCTCCCCACCTATTATGATGTTCATGGAATCAGCTTCGTAACCAATCTCTCTCAAAGCCTCCAGAAGCATATCTAACCCCTTATCCTTTCTCAAGAAGCCGAAGAGAGTTAACGTTAAGCCTTTAAGCACGCTCTCTTCTAATCCCAAGTCCCTTAACAGTTTATACCTCGGATGACCTAGATAGGGGTTCAGGAGAGTGCCGTGGGGGATTCTGTGAATCACTAGCGGATCGACTCCCTGATGCTGGATCTCAAACTCCATCAAATAGCTGTGAACTATGACCGCGTCGACCGAACTCAACCTCCTTTGAAAGTTTAATGGGTATGAATGTCCTGATAATGGATGATAAACGCTGTGCATCGTGAATACCACCGCCTTAACCAGCCTCTCATCTCTAGCTTCAAGACACGCTTCAAGTATCGCATCATTTTTCCCGAAGATTCCATACTCGTGTTGAACATGAATAACATCTACTCCCCCGACCTCTCCAAGCTCATCCAACACTCCGTGATAATCCCTTGAACCTCTCTCAAATGACGGCCGGATCTCCGCATGCGACTCCACCCTGTGACTCGACCCGTAATCGGAGAATATTGTTATCCTAGCTTCAGGATAGATCGACTTCAGGCTTGTGGTAAGAAATCGGGTGTATTCGGCGACACCGCAATGGGTCGGTGGATAGGTCGAGACGTATCCTAATCTGAGCATGTGAACCTAAGAATTAATGCTTGAATGTAAAAGATAAACTTGTTGACATCCCGCTTAATGCGAAATTCTTAAACTCGCTATGAGAACATCAAGATGATTAGGAAAGGAAGCCGATTTGAATGACAAGCTTCAGTAGATAGTCTTTAGCTCCTTATTGAGGAGGTGGGGCCGCTGGGATTTGAACCCAGGACCTCGCGGGCCCGAGCCGCGAATCATAGCCAAGCTAGACCACGGCCCCTATCTTGCTAGTTGATCTGACTTTTTATTTTAGCTTATCTCGTTATCGGGGTCTCTTCGGTCACCAGATCGCTTATCACTATATCGTATTCCGCGAGGCTCTCGAGGATAGGCTCAGGCTTCAGGTTCTCAGGCGGGTAAACCCCCCTCTCCCTTATCTCCCCGCTAGCTATCATTAAGGCTGCCACCGCGGGCGGAGTCCCGGTTAGATATGCTGTGGCGGTTGTGTCGAACTCTTTATACGCCTCTTCATGGCTCATTAAGGTGTAGAGGACGTGTTTGACCCGCCTCCTATTCCTCCTACCCTCAACCTCGACGACTATCCCGGCGTAGCCTGAGACCTTCCCTATAAGTTCCTCTGGGTCTGGGAGAACGGCGTATAAGACCTTCGCTGGGGAGATCTCTTGGCCATCAACCTTGACCTTCTTCTTACTCAGCAGGCCCAAGACCTTTAAGACCTTGAGTATCTGGACGACGTCGGATGGTATGAATAGCTTGAAGTCCACATACTTTACCCCCTTTATGTATTTTGGGATCGTGAAGACCTCTTCATGGGAGACTGCATAGACAGGCATCCTACCGATCGGCGGCGGAAACTCATACTCCTCATATCCGCTCAGTGGAGGCAATCTCCTATACCTTCCATTCTGATAGATGTAGGCAGATTCTGAGAGCTCGCTGAAATAGACTTCCTTCGAGTAGAGTGGGGTTAGATGGGTTCTCATCCCCTTGATTATGCTGCTCTCACAATCCCTTATCTTGATCGACCTGACCTTCGAGAGCTGTTCAACCCCATATCTAGCCAAGATATTGGATAATCCCGGATCCTCGCCCATGCAGATTAAGGCGGTTAACCCCTGCTCCTTGAACCTCCGATTGAGCTTTATCTGCTCATCGGTATCGTCGCTCGCCAGATCTATGTAATGTGCTCCAGCCTCCAAGCACGCCTTCATGAGCGAAAGATTGTATTTCGGTAGGGTGGCGTTTATCAATATATCGACATTCTTCGCGAGCTTCGCAACTCTCCTATAGTTTAGGGCGTTAACCCTCTTAGCAACAGCTTTCCTCCTACCGGTCTCGGCAGCAACCCTCCTCGCCCGCTCAAGGCTTTTATCGGCGATTATAAGCTCCTCGACCTCCTCACTCCTCGCCAAATGTTTAGCTATAACGGATCCAACCGCACCTACGCCTACTATGAGAGCCTTCAAGCCTTTAGACCACTCCCCTCGGATCTCGATGGAGAGATTCTAGGGCCGTCAAATATCGTTCTCCCTCAAGCTCTCTAGGATCTTGGAAGCTTATTATCTTATCGGATGGGGATGACCGTATCTAGGCGCCCTCTATCCTCGGAGCGATGAGATATTCGAGTCTTCCAGATGGTATTGGGAATGAGAGCTTTATAGGCTTATTCGTCGATAGCTGCATAACCACCTCATCGCTTAGAGAGGACGCGGGCTTAACGATCTTATCGAGATAGTTTATGCTGAAGTGCGCCCAAACCTCCTTATCGGCCTCGATCTCATAGACCGCGGCGCCCATCTTTGAGAGCTTTGTTTGAACCGTTCCAAGCTCTCCCTTAGCTAGGAAGATGACCCCATCTGGATTTATCGTTATCTTTACGTAGTCGCTCACGACCCCGCTATCCCTAACCGCGTCCTTAACCGCATCGACACTTACCCTCGCTTTCGCATCAAAGCTCAGCCTTGGGGTGACGCTTCTGGCCTCAACGGTCTCTAGGGTGTTTAGGGTGAAGATCTTCTCCCTAGATCCTGTCGCATCGACCAGCGTGAGCTCAAGCTTCTTCGCATCTTCATCATAGGAGAGGGTTAGGCTCTCTCCCTTCTTAGCCCTCTTCAAGAACTTCATGAGCTCGGATATACTTATGGTCATCTGAAGCTCTCCCTCACAAACATATTCTTCGGCAGCTGAGCTACTTAGCTCGAAGTCCACTAAGGAGATGTGCGCCGGATCCATGGCCGTGAGCCTCATTGCATCCTGACTTATCTTGAAGGTCCCTTCATCGACTACCGCTTGGACGGCTTTCATTAGGTCTGAGAAGTAGTCAGCGCTCGGCAACCTCATCCTAAACGACATCTCTCCTCGAACATTTTTAGCGTGATGGGGCTTAATTAAGGTTGATTTATCCCCGCTCCTGAATATCCTCTTCGGTCATACCCGCAGATACTCTGGATCTTAGTGGGAAAGGCGCCAACTATGGAGATAATCAAGCATATCTTGATATATATGTTGATACGATAATTTAACTCGACTGAGGATGGAGGTTAGGATAGATCTTAAGGGGTTCATAGAGTTTAGCTCGGATCTCAGTCAAGCGGCTCAAGACATAGCCGACGCCGTTAAAGAGGCTAGTCAAGCATTTAAGAGGGCTGGAGAGGAGGGGACGGAGATAGAGAGATACTCGATCGATGGGAGGAGGCTGAGGCTTGAGCTTAGGTCGGGTCGAGTTTTAAGGGCGCATGACGCTCTCCTGAGATTAAAGAATCAGTTGGCGAGGAGGCTTGGACCTAAGAGGATAGGCGCTAGGAGGGTGTTCATCGAGGATCTCAAGGTAACCCTCATGGGAGAGCATATAGGAGAGTCTAGGGCCAAGGAGCTCTTGAAGGGGGTCGCCGAGGTTAAGGAGGTTGAGGGAAAACTCATTCTAAGATTCAGAGACCTAACCGACCGAGATATTAGGGAGAGGGCGGTTGATAGGGCCATAAGGCTCAGCCTATTAAAGGAGGAGAAGGTTGAGGCCAAGGCCGAGAAGCTCGCGCCGTTCGGAACCGTCATTAAGCGTGGAGTGGAGAAGCCCTTCAAGCTTAGCGAGCGGGTTGCGGCCGAGGCTGAGAGGCTGGGCTGGATTAAACGTTATCCAGCGAGGGGGCAGTGGATCTATACTCCACCCATGGCCGCCCTCCTCCGAGCCATCTCAGAACTCTTGATAGAGAAGGTCGCGAAGCCCCTTGGATTCGAGGAGTGGATGTTTCCGAGGCTTATGCCAATCGAGGTCTTCAAGAAGCTATCAACCTATGTCGAGCACCTACCTGAGGGAGTATTCTATGTATGCGTTCCGCCGAGGGATCCAAGCGCATTCGATGAATTCAAGCGGGAGTATAGGCTTAGGAGGGAGCTTAGAACCGATCTGTTGAAGGGGATTCTAAGCGAGCCTCAATATGTGTTGGAGGCGATCCAATGCACCCCATTCTATCAGTTCTTCAGCGGAGAGATCGTCAGGCTCGAAGACCTACCCATAAAGGCATACGACCTACTGGGCGGGTGGACTTGGAGGAATGAGGCTGGAGGGGTTGAGGGGATAGTTAGGACGAATGAGTTCTGGAGGCTTGAGATGGTCTTCCTAAGCTCGCCTGAAGAGGTGATCGAGATAAGGAACAAGGTCACAGACCTAACCGTTGAATTAGTTGACAAGGATCTGGACATGGAGTGGAGGATAGTCGCAGGAGCCCCATTCTACCTCTCCCCAGAAGAGGCGGCCAAGAGAATGATAGATGTCTCAAGCATAGATAAGATTCCAACCCTCGACCTAGAAGTCTATCTACCATATCGCGGGCCAAGGGATGAGGCTGAGTGGCTTGAGATAACGGCTGCGAGCGTCCACCGCGACTTCTACGTCAGCCGCTTCAAGATAAAGGAGGCAAGAGGTAGGGAGATCTGGACCGGATGCGTAGGCCATGGATTGACTAGGTGGGCGGCGGGATTCTTAGCGAGGCATGGATTCGACTTCGATGAGTGGCCGAAAGCTGTCAAGGATAAGATCGGGGAGCTTCCAGAGCCTCCGAAGACCGTAACCTAAGGCGTGTCTTAATTCATCACCTCAACAGAACTATGTTCCCCATCCCCCTCCTCCTTCTCTCAACCAACCCCCTACCCTCGAGGAGGTCTAGGGCCCTGCTCACACTCGTCTTCGATAACCCGGTCTTCTCAGGTAGCTCGCTTTGATTTATCATCCCACCGGCCTCTAGGATCGCCTCATATAA
>JAGGTD010000043.1 GCA_021163925.1 Nitrososphaerota archaeon | reverse complement strand
CTCTACGATGCTCCCCACATGGCATTTAAGCCAGTTCTGGGGGTACTCCTCCTCTAGGATCGATCTTATCGTATCGCCGCTACAGTGGATCGGAGCTATCCTCTCAACCCCCAGCTCTATTAAACGCTTAACCGTCTCCCTACAGCTTGACCCTGACGCTCCCATCATATGGAATCCTCCCAAGACTAGGTAAGGCTTGACACCCAAGTCATTTTTCGCCTTTGCGACTATATTCGTAACACCTGGGTGGCTGCATCCAACGAGGATGACGAGCCCCTTTCCCTTCACATTTATTGCTAGGGCTTCCTCGGCTGGGGGGCCATAGAGCCACCCGATCACGGCCACTCCCTCCGCCACCTCCATAGTCTTATCAACCTCCTCGATATCCAATCCAGGGACTTTAATTCTCCCCCCAGCGCCCTTCGGGACATACACCTTCAATCCAGGTCTAGCCTCTGCAATATATGAGAGTCCGCCGATGTGATCCCAGTGCTCGTGTGAGATCACGATGAAATCTATCTCGCCCGGATCAACTCCAAGCCTCTTGAGATTATCTCTTAGGACGTTCGGATCAGGTCCAGTATCGAATAATATCGTGTTCCTCGGGGTCTTCGCCAAGATGCTCAGCCCCCATGCCGTCTTGAGCCCGCTATCCGGATAGTTGTCGACCACGACTATCAGCTTAAGACCCTTCACAGATCCTATCCGAATGGTTCTAGTCTCGGTCTCAACCTCTTCCCTCTGACTACTAAATATGAGTGCTCCAGCCGACAAGCTTATCAATATAATCGCTATTATGAGGAATTTAAGCTTAGCCCTCACGCCTCTCACGCCTCCTAACGAGAAATGTTCTCCCACGATACTCAACCAACCTAATCTCACCCAAATCCACCAGTCTCTCGATGAGTTCATCTGGGTTTTGAATAGATTTTGAGAGGATTTGATGGGCGTAGTCTAGTCTTATGGGGTGGATGGTTGCTATGCTTAGAAGATCTTTGATGGGATCTCCTCCAAGCTTGAATCCCGCCCCCTCATATCCTATCAGAAGCTCAACCCTATCTCGGCCCAAGGACTCCGAGAATATCTCATAGGATTCTACGAGCTTCTCCTCATCCGCTGGCTTAACCCAGCTCTCGGCCGGCGGCCGGGTTGGTATGGCTATATATGCCTTATCCGGCTCTATCTTTGAAAGCTCTTCGGCGATTCGCCCAATCTCAGACCTCTCCGAGTTCACACCATCTATGAGCATGGTCTCGGATATGAGCTTGCCCGAGAAATCCCTCCTAAAGATCCTCATCCCGTCGAGAATCTCCTCCAAGTTCAGGGATGGGTGAGGTCTGTTTATCCTCTTCCAAACTTTCTCAGAGGCGGCGTCGAGCTTTATGGAGACGAGATTAAATTCCATCAGATCTCCTCTAACATCTTCTTTAGAGATTAGGGTTGAGTTTGTCAGGATCGCTATCGGCTTATCCGATAATTCTCTGATGGCCTTAACATGCTCCCCTAAGGATTCATCAAGGGTTGGCTCACCATCTGGGACGAAGGTGATGTAATCGAACTCATCTTCATCTATCTCGATGAGCTTTTCGCCTAACGCCTTCCTTAAGATCTCTGTATCATAGAATCTACTCCTCTCAACTGTGAGAATCTTGGTCGCGCCGAGCTGACAGTAGATGCATGAATATGAGCATCTCTTCGGAGGCGGTATATTGTTTATTCCAAGGGATCTCCCAAGCCTCCTAGATGGAACAGGCCCGAAGACGATTTCAGCCATCTTATCCGAATTATGGTGGATTAGGTCTTAGATAAGCCATTCTGTGTCGAACGCTTATTGCTCGGATCACCTCTCCGATCACTTCTTTAGCTCTTTCTCGGCCTCACACCTCTTCACAGCCCTATCGAAGATCATCCAGTTCCGATACATTCCTCGTTCTCCCTCTTCAGTAGCTGGAGGATCCAAGCGGTCAACTCCTTCGCGGTTATCTTCTCGAGGCGTTTATCGAGGATCCTACCCTCGATTATCTTCGCTATTCTTCTAGCGACTTCGGAGTTGCTCCAGCCTTTAAGCAGTTCACTACAACCTTCTCTGGGATGAACTCCTCCCTCCCATCGCGCTTAACGACCTTTACAATCTTTTATCGCAATTAAGCGTTTCCGCCCCTCATCTAGTCTCTTGAGTTCTCCTAGCTGGCGTTGGAGGCATGTATGGGGCTGGGATGAACTCGACGCTAGGCCTTATCGATGGGGGCTGGGGATAAAGGTCCATGAGCTTATAGATCTCATCAGGTATCTCGGTCTTAATATTCAGCCCGAGCTTGATGGCCTCATCGCATGTTATCGGATAGTCGTGCGTCCACCTACCCTCAACCATTATCCTAGCGAGCTCCCTAGCCTTCTCGTCTCCGAGCTTATCCTTGGTCAGGGTGTAGACGAGCTCCTCCATCTGCTTCACGGCCTTCTCCGCTATATCCGCTAAGACCAGATATTCCTCCTTGACCTTATCTCTACCCTTCTCCTCGATGGCCTTGATGACCGATACCGCTGGGATACCTCCTCTATGTGGGTCGCTTATCTGCGGGTCCACCGGACCCAGAACCGCGTGCGGATCCATCCAGATCTCATCCGCCGCCAAAGCTATCAGGGTTCCACCGCTCATCGCGTAGTGTGGGATTATCGCTATCGTCTTGGCCTTATGATCCTTTAAGGCTAAGGCTATTTGGGCGGCGGCCAAGACCAATCCTCCAGGGGTGTGGATCACTATTGCTAGGGGCATCTCTGGAGGGGTCATCCTGATCGCCCTCAAGACCTGCTCGGAGTCCTCGATGTCGATATACTTGTAGAATGGTATCCCGAATAATCCTATCCTCTCCTGCCTATGGATCATAGTCACAACCCTTCCCTTGATCCTCCGCTCAAGTTTCCTGATCAAGCTCAGCCTAGCGCCTTGGAGGGCCTTCATCTTATATTGAGGCCATAGGAAGATCGCTAGGATCAGGAAGAGCCAGAAGAGGAAGCCGATATCCACTCCTCCGTCCATACCTATAAATCGGCTTAAGCTGTAAAATAGATGTTGCCTGCTAGGAGAAGATAGGCCGCCTCGATAGGAGCTTTGGCAGGGGTAGGGGTTTGAATGGCTTACCCTTAACCTCCTCGCAAATCCTCTTAACAAGTTCCTCGGCCTCCATTTCAGCGACCCTTCCCTCGGATCTGATCCTCACGCTCAGTTTTCCAGACTCCTTCTCCCTCCCTCCGAAGACGACTATGTATGGTATCCACTCGGTCTCAGCCTCCATTATCCTCTTCTCAACGCTCTCCTCCCTATCATCGACATCAACCCGAATCCTATTCCCCTCCAAGTATCTCATCAGCTCGATGCAGTCGCTTAGATATTTTTCACTCACGGGGATTATCCTAACCTGAGTCGGCGAGAGCCAGGTTGGGAGCATGGGCTTTTCACCCTTCTGAATCCTCATATATGCCTTCTCGAGAAGAGCGTAGATTATCCTCTCGATGGCCCCGCTTGGGGAGCAGTGGAGGATTATCGGATACTTCTCGCTCCCATCCTCGTCGACGTAGGTTATTCCATAATGTCTCGCGTTCTCCACATCTATCTGATCGGTTGAGAGTGCTGCGGCCTTCTCCTGCGCATCTATGAAGTTGAACTCCCACTTCAGGACGAAATAGAAGAATCTCTCATCCCACATCTCGGCGAGAGCTGGCTTGCCGAATTCCCTGACAAGTTCGAAGATGAACTCCTTATTCTCCTCATAGAAGTCTCTAGTGAATCTTATCGCCATCTCAAGATCTTCCTTCGTTAATCCAACGCCCTCCATCACCTCCATGCACAGCTTAAGCCTTCTCCTCATCTCAGACTTCGCCTGCTCCAAGTCTCTGCAGAATGCGTGTGCATCGGGCATCGTGAAAGCTCTAAGCCTCCTCAATCCGGCGAGCTCCCCACTCTTCTCCCTCCTAAAACTATATCTCGTGAGCTCGTAGAGCCAGAATGGGAGATGCCTATAGGATAGCTGCATGTCTTTGGCGATTAGGAACTGTCCGAAGCATGCGGCGAACCTGAGGAAATATCTCTTGCGATCCGATCTGATCACATATTGTCTAGCCGGGAATCTATGTAGATATCTTTCGAGGCTTGGGTGGCTCATATCATACATGATCGGCGTCTCGACCTCTATCCCACCATACTCGATGACCTTTTGGGTGACGAACTCCTCTAAGAGGCTCTTGATCAGCCTACCCTTAGCAAGCCACCTCATATTCCCCGGATCGCTTCCGGGCTCGTAGTCCGCTATCTTAAGCCTCCTCATCAACGCCACGTGCGGGGGCTGCTCTAAGACCGCCCTAGACTTCGCTATCTCATATCTCGTCAATAGCTCGAGCCCCCTCCGTCCCCTAAAATCGTATTCATCGACTGGAATCATCTCCCCATCTGGAGTCAAGATATACCAATATGACTTGATCTTCTCCTCGGCCAACAACGCCTTTGGAACCTCTTCCTCGGCCTTGGCCTCGGGGCCATAGCTTCTAAGCTGCTCCGCTAGGGGATGGCCTTTAACCGCTATGATGAGCCTCTTATTCCATCCGAAGGGGGCTCGATGGATCTTTATCCCCCGCCTCTCGGCCTCTTCCCCAATCCTCTTCAAGACCTCTATCGCCTTGCTCGGCGGGGCTAGTTTGACGCTTAGATGAGCATATGGATAGATCACCAATCTATCTATCCTCAATTTCTCCATGAATTCGGCAACATCCTTGACAACTCTTTCAGCAATGGATGGATCATCATCTTCTTCAACGCATGTTAGGAGTAGGAGCGCGTCCTCAACCCTATACTTCCTCCTCTCGGTCTCCTCATAGATCTTGGCCTCGGGTTGGATGGGCTCATACTCGACATAATCAACGTGGAGTTGTAGGATCTTCAACCATCAAGCCCTCCCTCACCGAAAAACTCTTCCACCTTTAACTCCTAGGAGAATATATTAGTTTTAATCAATGCCTAGCCGTCGCGGAGAGTTCTATGAGATGTTCTAGGTTAAGGGGTGTTCGATCATATCTGCGCATATCTCCATCTCTCAATCCTCCTCTCCTCCCTCGTCAGCTTCTTATACTCTTTGTAGTGTCTTCGGCATAGATATGCCCTACCTCGAGTTACATCGACCTTGAGGGATTGTGGAATCCTCTGAACGGATATGGATTTAACAGCTTGCTCATCGCATCCGATCACCGAGCACTTAACCCCCTTCGCTATCCTACCCATGGCCTCGCCTCCAAGCCAGCCTTACGTCCTCCATTACAAAAACTCTTTGTAGCTCAAATCCTTATTTCCCAGAGCAAATCATTTGATGGTCATGGGAGTCCTCAAAGAGATCTTCGGGGTGGTGAAGCCGATAATAGGGATGATCCACCTAAAGCCCCTCCCCGGAACCCCAGGCTCGACGAGCTTGGAAGATGTCTTGGAATCGGCTTTGAGGGATGCGGAGAACCTCGTTAGAGGAGGGGTTGACGGCCTATTGATAGAGAACTTCTTCGACTCCCCATTCTATCCAGAGAGGGTTCCACCCCACATAATCTCCTCAATGACCGTGATCGCGTGGGAGATTAGGAAGAGATATGATCTGCCGATCGGGGTCAACGTCTTAAGAAACGATTCAGAGGCATCGCTGGCGATAGCGTCGGCGATCGGGGCGAGATTCATCCGAGTAAACGTCCACATAGGATGCGTCGTAACCGATCAAGGGCTCATTCAGGGGAGGGCGCATCAAACGATCAGGTATAGGGAGCTTCTAGGAAGCGATGTGAAGATATTCGCGGATGTCAACGTTAAGCATGGATACACGCTCTATAGAGTCCCCCTACCGCAGGCGTCGAGGGATACGTATTATCGGGGGAGGGCTGATGCCTTAATCCTGACTGGGCCGGAGACGGGCGCTGAGGCCAGCGTGGACGACTTGAAGATCGTTAGAGAGGCTCTACCAGATGCTCCTATCCTCGTTGGGAGTGGGGTGAACCCGGATAATGTGGAGGCCATGCTTAGATACGCTGATGGAGCGATAGTCGGAACATACTTCAAGAGAGATGGAGTGATAGGCAATCCAGTCGATCCTATGAGGGTTAGGAAGCTTATGGAGATCGTGAAGGAGATTCGCCGAGCCCATGGCCGATGAGCATCTCAACAACCTTAACGGCGTCGAGCGCCTCAGCGACATCGTGAACCCTAATTCCATGCGCTCCAAGGATGACCGCCATCACCTCAGCCGCTATCGAGGATGCGAGCCTCTCCTCAGGCCTATCCCTACCCGTGATCGCTCCTAGGAAAGACTTTCTAGACACTCCGACGATTATCGGCTTACCTAAAACCCTCAACCTCTTCAAGCCTCTTAAGAGGCTTAGGTCGACCTCAAACCATGGGAGCTCCGTTGAGCGGTGGAAACCTATCCCAGGATCTACTATGATTCTATTCGGCTCAACCCCATTCCTCACCGCTATCTGGATCGATTCCTTGAGAGATTTGACCGCGGCCATGGGTGCATCGCTCGAACTCCTCAGACTGCCTAGATTGGAGGCGCAGACTATCAATGAGAGGCCGTGTTCGGCCACGAGTCTAGCGATCTCAGGCTGAGCCCTCAACCCTGTAACATCATTTATTATGTCTGCTCCAGCCCTTATCGCGGCCATCGCGGGCTTAAGCCTACTCGTATCCGCTGAGATCGGGATCTTGACCGCTGACTTAGCCGCCTCGATCGCCCATGAGATTCTCTCCGCCTCAGTCTCCTCGCTGATGGAGGTCTCTAGATATGGCGCCGTAGACATGCCTCCAACATCTATCACATCCGCTCCATCTTGCTCCATCTTCCTCGCCGCCTCAGCCACGTCCTCATAGCTTAGCCTAACCGACCCCTTGTAGAATGATTCAGGGCTGACGTTAATTACGCCGATTATCCTCGTAGGGTAATCATCTCCGATCCACACATCTCCAAGCAAGCCCCTAATCTTCACGATCCTCCAGCCCAATCCATATGGTAAAAAGGGAGATATTTACTCTGAGGTTGAGTTGAGGCGTTGCGGTAGATGTGGCAGGGATGTGGAGGAGGCCGTATACGTCGATTACATGGGGAGATGGCTTTGCAGAGACTGCTTCATCGATTTTTATGAGAAGAAGCTCAAGAACACAGTCCTCAAGTATAGGATGTTCAGCCCAAGGGACTCGATCGGGGTGGCGGCTTCGGGTGGGAAGGATAGCATGGCCATGCTCATGGCCCTCAACCGAATATTTCCGGAACTGAAGATCGAGGTGATCCACATAAATCTCGGGATAGGGGATTATTCAAGGGATTCCGAGGAAGCCGTTAGAAGGCTCTGCAATAGGCTTGGGATCGAGGCGATAATATACGATCTCAAGGAACATGAAGGATTCACCCTCCCAGATCTGATGAAGACCTCGTATAGGAGGAGGATATGCGGGGCATGCGGGATAATCAGGAGATATCTCCTAAATAGGATCGCCTGGGAGAGTGGATTGAAGATCCTCGCAACGGGCCACACCCTAGATGACACGGTCGAACTACTCTTCGAACTATACTTGAATGGGAGGGTAGATGAGATAGTTAGGGTTAAGCCCGTGCTTGAGGGCGGGGATAGGCTCGTGAAGAGGGTTAAGCCCTTGATAGAATTAACCGATCAGGAGAATAAGTATTATGCCGATCTCACGGAAACACCCTACAGCGACCTCGAATGCCCGCTCATAAGCGGATCTAGGATGGTTAGGAGAAAGAAGCTTATCTCAAGGATTGAGGAGGAGATCCCGAGATTCAAGCACACATTCTATAAGTCTCACGTCAAGAGATTCCTACCAAAGCTTGAGAAGCTCGTCGAGAAACCGGAGCTCAAGGCTTGTAAAATATGTGGGATGCCGGCGATAGGCGACACCTGTAGCTATTGCAAGCTCGTGTCGAGAGTTCTCGAGGTGGTTGAGGGATGAGCCGTAGAAGGATTGAGGAGGAGATATTTGAGAGGATCGCGTCAAGAGTGGTCGAGTTTCTCTCAGATCGAGGGATAAGCCCCATGAGCCTGACGATCTCGGCGTTCGCGGCGACTATAATCTCCTCAATCCTATACCTCTACGCCTCATCGAATCGACTACTCTATCTTCCAGCGGCCATAACCTTGGCCTTATCAGGATTCCTAGACGCGGTTGATGGAGCTGTCGCTAGGAGGATGGATGGGACTAGCAGGCTTGGAGCATTCTTAGACTCGGTCTTCGATAAGCTCGGCGAATGCCTTATCTTAGTCGCCATAATCTGTTCAGGTGCTGTCGATGTCCTGTGGGGGTCTATAGCCTTGGCCTCATCGATCCTCGTAAGCTATGTTAGGCATAGGGCTGAACCCCTTGGAGTGAGTCTTAAGGGAGTTGGGATAGGGGAGAGGGCTGAGAGGATGATCATATTGATAATAGCATCGCTCATTACACCATTCATAGAAGACGCCTTAAACTATGGGATCGTCTTGATAGCGGTCTTGGCATCGATAACCGTTGCTTGGAGGATAATCTATGCGGCCTCTAGGCTGAGGGCTTAGTCGTATGCTCTCTTGAATCTGATGACCCCATCCTTGAACTCGAGTTCATAGACCTCGTTGACATCGAGCTTAACCCCTAGAAGCTCATACTCCTCCTCCGTGAGGAATAGGGTCATCTTAGGCCTCAATCCACCGATACTTGGAAGAAATCCCATGGACTGAAATTGATAGAGTAGGTCTTGGATCATCCTCTGGGCCATCACCGACTCCTCTGGAGCTCCAACGATCCTCACAGGTTGTCTTGAGATCCTCCTTTCCTCAACTAGCTCTATTAGCTTGCCGAACCTGCCGGTCTCGGGATCTCTTATACTTGAGACCCTGTGAACCCTTACTAAAACCATTCTAGCTTCACGCTATCCCCTTTCCTCAAGATCCTCCAAGTATTTACGGTATTCATCTGGCTCCATTAAGTCCTCAAATCCCCTCTCCTCCTCAAGCTCGATCTTAGCTATCCAACCATCTCCATATGGATCATCATTAACGAGTTCAGGGGAATCAACCAGCTTTGAATTAACTTCAATCACCTTCCCACTCGCAGGAGTATAGACTTCGGCCGAGGCCTTCACGGATTCTAGGGTTGCTATGGCCTCTCCCTCCTCAACCCTCTGACCAATGGTTGGGAGTTCGACATAAACCACCTCTCTAAGCTTCTTTTGACCATAATCCGTGACCCCTATCGTGATCACATTTCCCTCAACCTTGATCCATTCATGGTCTCTTGTGTATAGGAGCCCATCTGGGACCTCATATTCCTCCGCCATGAGCCATCCTCCGACAGTATGCGAACTATCCCCCTATCTATAAATGTTAGCCCATCATCTAAGCAGGTCTCGGATACTCTTATACTCGCCCTTCCTATAATAGAGGATCTTCGTCTCAAGCCTCACACGCATCCCAAGATACTCGAATAACTGCATCAACATCTCGCCCGTGATCTTCCCTGAGAACTCTCCCCTCATGATCTTCAAGGCCATGATCATAACGATCCTCCTCGCGGCCTCGGGATACTGTTCCAGAGCTGCATTCAATACCTCCTCGCCTCTATCGGCTAGATGCTTCTTGACGAGTTCATATGCATCCTTGAAGCTTAACCTCATTCCACCCTTCTCCTCTCTCCGCTTCTCACGCGACTTCATGAGCTCCCTCAGCTTCTTGAGCCTCAGCATCTCTAGCTCTAAGTCGTCTTCCATTTCTGGATGAAATTGGAATGTTCTTCAATTTTAAGCTGTTGGAGATCCCTTTATATCACCGCCTAACCCCAAGCCTAATCCCTCTAAGCCTCACCGACGGCCCACCAAACCAGACCGGAATGCTTTGAAGCGGATCACCCTTGCCACAATAGCCTGCGGAGAACTTGAGATCTTTTCCAACGGCATCTATCGACGAGTAGAATCCCCTGGTTGTGAGCTCTAGAACTGGGTTTCTCACGGGCTCGCAGATCTCCCCATTCCTGATCCTATATGCCTCGACCCCAACATATCTCTGATTCCATCTCCTATCGTCGATATTCCACTCTTGATAGCTCTTGATGTAAACCCCATCCCTAACATCTTCGATCAATTCTTCGAGGCTGTGGTCTCCAGGCTTCATATACGTGTTGGCCATCCTTATGATGGGCTCAGAATCATAGCCATCGGCTCGTGCAGATCCATTACTCTTGACCCTGAAGATCGCGGCGGTCTCCCTATTATGGAGGAGCTCTTTTAGAACACCGTTTTCGATGAGCTTCCTCTCCCTAGCCTCCACCCCCTCATCATCATAGAGATAATAGCCGAAAGAGTTTCTCAGGGTTGGGTCATCGACAACCGTGACCACATCCGACCCGATCCGCGTCCCGAGAAGCTCTGGCTTAACATAGCTCTCCCCACCTTGAGCTGCCTCCCTCCCGAGAACCCTATCCGCCTCTCCTGGATGCCCTGCCGATTCGTGGCATGCTAAGCCCACTATCTCCGATCCGACAACCACGTCAACTGGATCTCTTGGAGGCTCGACTCCTTTTAGGAGAACCTTTGAGATGGCTTCGGCTTCATGTTTCAATCTCTCTGGAAGCCTCCAAGCCTCGATCGCCTCCCACCCCCTAGACTCTCCAAGCTCCTCAAATCTCTGAATAGTCCCATGCTGTGGGCTATGAGCGGTTATCATGTATTCCGCCGTGACCCTAGGAATCCTATGATAGATGTTCGCCCCATCGCTCGTGATGAGATGCTTCTCGGTGTCCCATCTACCGATCTCGAATAGCCTTGATGGAAGCTTGACTCCAAGCCTCTCACAAGCCTCTACAGCATATCCATCGACCTCCTTAAGGAAGTCTATCTTCGCATCCACATCGACCGCCTCAAACCTTATCCTAGGCTTAACCTCGACCCTAGCCCTCGATGGCTTCTCCTCGCTCATCGAGATCTCTCCTCCTAGCTTTGAGGACGCCCTCGCGATCGAGACCGCGGCTCTAACGGCTGTCCTAATCGACTCTCTCGTTAGGTTGCTAGTTGAAGAGAATCCTAGAGATCCGTTAACTAGCACCCTAACCCCGATACCCCTGCTAATGCTCCTAGCCGAGATCTCCGGTGAACCATTCTTCAAGATGACGCTCTCGGTTAAATCTCTCTGAAACCTCGCCTCAGCATAATCGGCTCCAAGCCTCCCAGCATAATCGACCGCAAGCTCAAGCAGGTCCTCAAACATGGAATCTCGACGGAGAAAAGAGTAGAAATGGTGAAATTAAATCTTCTCTCCCAATAGCTCGGATAAGGTCTTCTACAGTGAAGGGATCCTAGCCAGGCATCATATAAATAAGATGTAGCGGGGCCTGGATTTGAACCAGGGATCTCCGGGTTATGAGCCCGGCGGGTTAACCTGGCTACCCTACCCCGCTTTTCCAGCTCCATCCTATATTATCTCCCAGCTCCTAATATACCTTAGACTCTCCCCCATATTACCGGCATCTTAGCTATACTTTTTCAGTTTTCCCCGATTTTTATGAAACTTTCTTCGCAAATGCTATCCAACAGTACTTTAATGCTTTATCCACACCATATTACATTGAATACTTTGGGCGACGAGGCCGGAGACCGTGAACCGGATTTGCATGAGAGGGATAAAATAATAAAGAAAGTTGTATTCCACGCTAGCTTTATCCTCGACGCCGCCGATCCAGATCATTTAACTCTTAGAGGGTGTATGATGGCCGCTCTTCTGGAGGCTTCTCCTCCTCAGCCACCTCCTCTTCCTTGACCTCCTCCACGGCCTCAACCTCTTCAGCGGGCTTCTCAACGGCCTCCTCAACTTTTTCCTCAACCTTCTCCTCGACTTCCACTCCTGGAGGCTCCTCCGGCTTCTCCTCGCATAGCTTGTCTAGATCTTGTTTGATGAGTATCGCCGCTATTAGGGTGAGTATGGATCCCGCCCTCATCCTCGCAGGCATCGCTGGGGCTATTGCTTGGGCCAAGTTCGCTATCAGCCTCCTCCCAGTAAACTTCTCCTTATTCTCAGGCCACCATCTACAAGCTCTCGTCAAGATCCTATTCCAATATCTCTTG
Organism: Nitrososphaerota archaeon; assembly: GCA_021163925.1. Classification (GTDB taxonomy): domain Archaea; phylum Thermoproteota; class Nitrososphaeria_A; order Caldarchaeales; family Wolframiiraptoraceae; genus AUK039. The sequence goes on along the minus strand of JAGGTD010000043.1, from coordinate 8,601 downwards.
AGGAACTCCTCTCCACTCCTTCTCAAGGGCTCCGCTGCCAGGGTTATGCTTTGGGTGAAGAAGGCTGTTTTATCGACTCGTCTCGGAACCTTCGCCCTAGCGAGCTTAGCGGCATCCTGAACCTCCTTGACCTGTGCACCTAGGATTGAGTAGAGTTCTCCTAGATCGAGTTCAAGGAGTGTTTCAGCCCTTCTCGCCTCCCTCACGACAGCCTTTCCAAAGAGATCAACCTTAGGCTTCGCCGCTCTTTTCACACGCTTAACCTTTCTCCGCCTCATAACAGATAAAACTATTCGCGGTGGATATATATTATTTTTCACTTTTCACATCGGAGCGTGAATCATTCTCTAAAAGAAGTTGGTTTATAAGTTTGGAACTTAAGCCGATTGATGGATGATCCTCTGGATAGGGCTGGATGACACAGACTCGAAGAGGGGTGGATGCACAACCTATGTCGGAGCCTTACTCATCCGAAGGCTTGAGAGGCTTGGCCTGAGGTTGATCGGCTTCCCGAGATTGATCAGACTTAACCCAAACTGCCCCTTCAAGACTAGGGGGAACGCTGCAATAGCCCTCAAGCTTCGAGGAAAGTATTCTCCTAGGGTGGAGGAACTCGTGGCCGAGGTCGTCGAAGAATATGCCGAGCTTGGAGAAGAGGGAACCGAGCCGGGCGTGGCCTTCCTTGAGGGAGAGCCTCCAGAGGATTTGAGGAGATTTTATTGGCGCGCTGTCTGGGAGATTATACCGCTTAAGGATGCCTTCAAGCTCGCTGAGAGGATTGGGGCGAGACTGCTCTACTACAAGGATGGGAGAGGGGTTGTCGGCGCCCTAGCCGCGATCGGAGCCGATCTCAAGGCCGGCAAGACCTATGAGCTCATAGCCCATAGGAGGAGGGATTATTGGGGGACGATCAGGCATATAGATCCAAGATCCGTCTTCGAGATGGATAAGGCCACGAGGCCATACACCTTCGATAACGTGGACTACGAGTCTGGGGAGATCCGGATAGCCCCACATACTCCATGCCCAGTCCTCCTAGGGATTAGGGGGGTGGATCCAGAGGTCTTGAGGAGGGCGTTTAGGATGTTGAGGATAGGTGAGCCCGTTGAGATGGTGACGATCTTCGAGTCCAATCAGGGAACCGATGTCCATCTAAGACCTGCGAGAATAGCTCAGCTGAGGGATGGAATGAGCGCCATAGTCACGGGAAGGGTCTTGGAGAAGCCTAGATATGAGGTGGGTGGACACGTCTTCTTCAAGCTAAGCGATGGGACGGGAGAGTTGACCTGCGCGGCCTATGAGCCCACCAAGAGCTTTAGGAACGTGGTCGCGAAACTCCTCCCAGGCGATGAGGTAACCGTTTATGGAGCGGTAAAGCTCAAGCCCCAAGGCTTAACCCTAAACCTAGAGAAGATCCATGTGAGGAAGCTCGTGGAGGCGGTCGTTAAGAGACCTCCTAGATGCCCTAGATGTGGTAGGAGGATGGAGAGCGTGGGGGCGGGCAAGGGATATAGGTGTAGGAGGTGTGGGGTGAGGGTTGGGCCGGAGGCGGTGGAGGTCGTCAAGCTTCCCAGAGAGATAGATACCGGATTCTATGAGGTTCCACCCTCGGCGAGGAGGCATCTAGCCAAGCCCTTAAGCCTTCAGATCTAGGTCTCCTTAGACACCACGAGCATCGTCAGGGTGCTTCTAACCTTATCCAGCCTCCGTCTGAGGGCGTCCCGAAAATCTCAGGACGCTATCCTCCAGGAGATCACTTCCTTAAGCTTATTCATGGACTCGGCCTCAACCTTCGCAACTATGTCATAAAGTCCATAGACGATATACGCCTCCTTGACATTCGGCACCTTATTCAGCTCGTTTAGGATCTCCTCCTCAGCTCCTATCTCAGTATTGATTAAGACAAACGCGGTTGGCATGGTTAATATAGTGGTGAATTGCGTAATAAGCATTCCGATAAGAGATTTAAGAAATGGTTTGGTATTGAGCGGGTGGATAGGGCTGGGATAATGGTCGCGAGGGCGATCTACAGCTTCGCCTGCATAAATTGCGGTGGAGAGATACTCGATGAAAGGTTGCTCAAGCTAGGGTTATGCGAGAAGTGCCTATCGGATGTTGGAGACATAGATCTCCAGCAAGCGATAGAGATCTTGAAGTCGAGTGGAAGATTGAAGAAATTGAGGGAGATCTCAACCCTCTACACGAGCTATCTCGAGTTTAAGGAGTTCTTCAGGAGGGCGGTTGGGTTTGAGCCTTGGGCGCTTCAAGAGGTCTGGGCCAAGCGCATACTCTTAGGGGAGAACTTCGCGATAGTCGCCCCGACTGGAATAGGTAAGACGGTCCTCGGATTGGTCATGGCATTATATCTCGCCTCAAAGGGTAAGAGATGCTATGTTATCGTCCCGAGCAGCATCCTAGCTCAACAGCTCTATGAGAAGGCCGAGAGATTCGCCGAGAGAGCTGGGATTAAGTCCGTCGAGATAATCGCATACCACGCGGGATTAAGTAGGGGTGAGAAGGAGGAGGCGTTGAAGAAGATCTCCAGGCCCAGGAGCCTCCTGATAACCACCGATAGATTTCTGGTGGATCGCTACGAGAACCTCAAGGGAAATGTATTCGACTATGTATTCGTCGATGATGTTGACTCGTTCTTGAAGTCTCCGAAGAACATCGATAGAGCCGTAAGCCTCCTTGGGTTCGATCCAGAGATAGTTGATCAGGTCTTGAAGCTAATCGAGCTTAGGAGGAGGATTGCTAGAGGATTCGATAAGGATCTCTTGAAGGAGTATGAGAGGGTGGAGAGGATCGTTGAGAGGGGGAAGAGGAAGAGAAGGGGATTGCTGGTTGTTTCAGGGGCGACTCTCAGGGGTAAGCGGACTAAGAGGCTTATGATCTTCAGAGAGCTCCTCGGATTCGAGGTTGGAAGACTTCCAGAGTTCGTCCGAAACATAGAAGACCTATACATCGAGCCTAAGAAAAGCGATCTAGTCGATGAGGCGATAAGCCTCGTCAAGAAGCATGGGCCTGGATGCCTGATATTCATCCCACAAGCCCTTGGAAAGGATTTCGCAGCCGAGGTCGCCGAGAGATTTGAGAGGGCTGGGATAAGGGTCCATTTGTATGAGAAGATGGAGGCGAATATCCTCCAGAGATTCTGCGATGGGGAGATCGATGCAATGGTTGGGATAGCTAGCCTCAGAAGCCCCTTAGCGAGAGGGATAGACCTGCCCGAGAGGATAAGATACGCGGTCTTCATAGGGGTTCCGAGGAGGGAGATGACCATATCGAGAGACGAGTATAATCCGGCAAGGATCCTAACCCTAATCTACAACATAATGCCGATCCTTGAGAAGCGGCTGAAGGATGAGGCTGAGGCTGTCGCCGCCAAGCTCTCAAAGATAGTTCCATTAAACAAGGAGCTCATGGAGAAGATTAGGGAGGCCATCGAGAAGGGCGAGAGGCTCGAAGGATTCGAGGGATATGCCGAGGACGCGATAATCGCCGGTAGGGAGTTCTTGAAGAAGGTGTTGACAGATGAGCTTATAGAGAGGATTAGGAGGGAGCTCGACATCTCGATAAAGCCCATCGAAGATGGATTCTCGCTGATAATTCCAGACGTATCCGGATATATTCAAGCATCTGGGAGAACCTCAAGGCTCTACGCATATGGGGTTACCAAGGGGATGAGCATAGTCTTGGTGGATGATCCGAAGGCGTTCAAAGGATTAGCGTCCAGACTCAAGGTGATGTTGGAGGAGCTCGAGTTCGAGCCATATGATGAGAGGAAAGCCGAACTAGTTTTCAGGGAGATAGACTCCGAGAGGAAGATAATTAGAGAGCTTAGGCTTGGAACCGCGAAGATAAGGGTCAAGGACGTGATAAGATCCGCCTTGATGCTCGTCGAATCCCCGACAAAGGCTAGGACGATAGCATATCTATTTGGGAGGCCGTTTAGGAGAGAGGTTCAGGGGCTAACCGTCTATGAGACGAGCATAGGCGGGGTTATAGTCGGGGTGGCGGCGACCAAGGGACATCTAACAGACCTCGTCATCGGGAGGGGAATACACGGCGTTGAGATGATGAATGGTAGGTTCATCCCAATCTATGGATCGATCAAGAGATGTCTGAAATGTGGGGAGCAGTGGGCCGATGGAGAATCATGTCCATCATGCGGGTCAAAGGAGTTCATCGACAAAACTCAGATAGTCGAGGCGATCCGAAAGCTCGCAACCCAATACAACGACATCTACCTCGCAACCGACCCGGACGCCGAGGGAGAGAAGATAGCATACGACCTGATGTGCTTGATCAAGCCATATAATCCTAGGATCTATAGGCTTGAGTTCCACGAGGTCACGAGGAGGGCCTTGCTCTCGGCGGTCGAGAATAAGAGGGATGTTAAGCTAAGCTTAGTTGAGGCACAGTTGCTTAGGAGGATCGAGGATAGGTGGATAGGGTTTGAGCTAAGCATGAAGCTCTGGGATAGGTTCAAGAGTAGATGGCTATCGGCTGGAAGAGTTCAGACTCCAGTTCTGGGATGGATCGTGGACGTGACCGAGAAGGCTAGGAAGAAGAGAAACCTGCTAAGAATAAGATTGAAGGATGGGCCGATGATAGAGTTACTCGACCCCGAGAACCTCGATGAGATCAAAGAGATGTGGGAGGAGGGGAGGCTTAAAGTCAGGGTTAGGGATGTGAGCTATGAGGAGAGGATCGTCAACCCATTACCGCCCTACACAACGGACTCATATCTCAAAGATGCCTCACTCTACCTAAAGCTATCCTCGATGGATGCCATGAGGATAGCTCAAGAGCTATTCGAGGCAGGGTTGATAACCTATCATAGAACAGACTCGACGACCGTCTCCCAAACCGGGATAAACGTCGCGAAGAGCTATCTTGAGCAAACTCATCCCGAAGACTTTGTTGCAAGAACCTATAGGAGGGAGGGAGCGCATGAATGCATCAGACCCGTTAAGAGCTTGGACGCGGATAGGCTGAGATATTATATGAGGATGGGGATAATCAGGATTCCTAGGAAGCTAAGCGACCTACACTTCAAGGTATATGATCTGATCTTTAGGAGGTTTATCGCCAGCCAGATGAGACCCGCAAAGGTCTTGACTCAAAGATATGTCGTCGATGTGGTGGGGAACTCGGTCGAGGTCTCGAGCGATGTCAAGGTAATAGAGGAGGGATTCATGAAGCTATTCCCAACAACTAGGATTAGGAAAGAGGTGAGAGAGGGTGAGTATGATGTCGAGGATCTCTCGGTCAAGAGGATACCCGCCGCCAGGCTGCTCAGCGAGGGAGATGTCGTGGCCATGATGAAGGAGAGGGGGATTGGGAGGCCGAGCACCTATAGCAAGATAATCCAAACTCTATTCGATAGGGGATATGTGATCGAGAGGGGTGGGAGGCTGATAGCGACCAAGAAAGGGAAGGCTGTCTACAACTTCCTAAGCCAGATGTTCCAGAAATATATCTCGGAGGAGCTCACGAGGAAGCTTGAGGAGGAGATGGACATGGTTGAGAGGGGTGAAGCAGACTATCAAGAACTCTTGAGGAGATTGTATGATGAGGTGATGGAGATAAAGAAGACTCAGATAGCGGTGGGCTGAAGACCTTGAATAAACCCAGCTATAGAGTCCTCGGCGAAGGGATCTTAGTCTCAACAAAATCTCTTGAAGAGCTGGGAGACCTCGACGCGATAATCTTCGACTGCGATGGAACCCTAATAGATGTCGAGGAGTCATATTATCTCACGACTAGGCTGACTGTGTCGATAATCTTGAGGGAGATCTATGGAATGGAGGTAAAGCTTGGAAGAGATGTAAATCAGGTGATAAAGTTGTTGAAGATGCTTGGGGGATTCAACGACGATGTTAACACGGCCTCGATAATAGCTCAAACGATCCTAGCGTTCTCGCCGAAGGAGCATGTAAGACGTGGGAAGTTAAATCGCGTAGATATAAGCATCTTCTTGGAAGATGTGTCTAGGGATCGAAGTTGGCCTGAATTCGTCTCAGACGCCCTCCAATGGATTATGAACAAATGCTTAGAGCTTTACGGAAGATATGCCACGAGAGAGGATCTCGAAAACATCCTCGATGGAATCGCTTCAAGTAAGGGTAGGGAGGAGATGCTCTCAGACTTCCGGAACAATATTTGTGATGGATCTCCCTCAAATATGCTTTCTAGGCTCTTCAACGAGATATTTGATGGAGAGGAGATGATTAAGAAGCTTGGAGAGGAGCCTAGGTATGTTCGCTGGAATGGGGCGATTAGAAACGATAAGCTATTGATTCAGGAGGAGACTTTGAGAGATCTCTCAGAGATGTTTAATGGTAGGTTGGGGATCCTGAGCGGGAGGAGGAGGTGGGAGGCCGAATACGCGTTAAACGATCTCCTAAAGTATTTCGATTCGAGGGCCATGATATTCTCAGATGATCCAAGCTGGTGTGAGAAGCCTGATCCGATGGGACTCATCAGATGTTCACGCCTCTTAGACTCTAGTAGGATCCTTTATGTTGGAGATTCCTCTGAAGACCTATTGATGGTAAAGAATGCTCTAGAGAAGGGGTTGAATTCTTCGATGGCATCCGTCTTGACCAACGACTTCTCCCTCAACTACTTCATCGAGATGGGAGCCGATATAATCGTGGAAGACGTAAACCTCCTCCCAAAAGCCTTAAGCGGCAGACCTTGGAGCCCATTCAAGCTTCCATAACTCTCTCCGAATACTTATATAGGTGGTGGATCAGTAGAAGTTCATGGAAGAGGTTAGGCTAAAGAGAAGGGGAGCATTATTCAAGGATGAAGAGGGCGGGTTACTGCTCGTAAACGACGACAATCAGGCGTTTAAGGTCGACGAGGTCGTGGCCTATATCTGGAGTATTTGTGACGGTAAGACTGTGAATGAAGTCGTGATGGAGTTCGCGAAGATAAGTAACGTGGAGGCGGATGAGGTCAGGCAGCCATTAATGAGCTTATTGGAGAAGCTTAGATCCGTCTCCCTAATAGAGTAGGTTAATCGGCTTAATGGCGGATCGGCTTTATCTATAATAGGTTGAGATATGATGTTTTCATGAAGATGAGTCAAGAATTCCTTCTAGATCTCCTCAAGGCCACGATATCCCTCTTCATAGTCGTTGACCCATTCGGAAACATTCCCATCTTCGTAGGGCTGACCAGCGATATGGATCCTGAGAGGAGGGCTAGGGCTTTCAGGATGGCGGTCATAACAGGCTTCATACTCCTAATGATCTTCGCGATAGCTGGGAGATGGGTTCTCAAGATATTCAACATAACCCTCTACAGCTTCAGGATAGCGGGAGGAATACTCCTACTATTCCTAGCATTGGAGCTATTGATGAGGGAGAAGGTTTACGCAAAGATCTCCCCCGAGGAGTCTGGAGCGGTTCCTCTAGGGGTTCCATTATTGGTGGGTCCAGGCGCGATAACGGCCACGATAATAAACTTGGAGAGCGTGGGTTTCTCGGCGACGGCGATCTCGGTCGCGATCGTCTGCTTTATCACTTGGATCGTCTTAAAATTCATCGAACCCATTCACAGACTTCTCGGGAAGGTTGGGTCGACGGTTGTCTCGAAGGTTATGGCCATGCTATTGGCAGCGATAGCGGTTCAATTCATCCTCGAAGGAATCTCGGAATATCTCTCAGAGATCATGTGATGAGCTATCTGGGGGCCTTAATACACCTTAAGATAAAATATGCCATGAACAATGTCACTGAGGATATTTCCGCAACGGCCGCCCTCGTCAGGATTCCCGTGGATGTCTTGATGAAGAAGTATAGTGGCCAGATAAGCGCGTAGAGGGCGAATATGCCCAGCATGGCCTTACTCCTAAACTCTATCGAATCCACCAATATCGTTAGACCCATGCAAGTGAAGATCGCGACCGATACAAGGAAGTGCAGCCGGCCATAAACTTCGTCGAATGTAGCCACCATTTGGAGGAGGAAGCCTGAGACCGCGAATAATATCCAGCTGATCCTCGAGCTACGTCTAACATAGTTTAATGCTAGTAGGATCATTAGGAGGCCGACCAAGAGTAGGCTGAAGTTGAATTGGGCGGCGACCTCGCTCCTAGCGGAGTTCCCCAAGTCGCTCAGCGCATTCCTCTTCCAGTCAAACCAATCCACAAACGTGATCGAATAGTAAAGCGATGAGAAGAAGATCAGGGCTATCAGGACTCCGGCGGTCAATGGCTTAAACGCGGCCATCGAGATCAGCTTTCATTGCCTTGAGATAAACCTTCCGGTCAAGCAAAACATCTAATGATTAATGAAATGATCGAAGTCGGGCTTGAAGATCGTCGAGAGAACCGAGTTCGATGAGAAGCTTCTCGACTACATCAGGGGGTTGACGCCGCATTTCTTTCGAGGAGTATGTTCATCAAATTTCAGCGGATGATGAGATGAGCCCCTTAAATGCGCCGATTAAGAAGTTTTCGAGAGCCGCCGCCGCTAGGAGTAATATGGCAGATATACCCATGCTTATGAGAAGCCATTTGATCTCGCTTCTAAACCTTCTCCTGATTAGCGAGTATGAGAAGATTATCCCCTCTGAGGCCGCGAC
>JAGGTD010000030.1 GCA_021163925.1 Nitrososphaerota archaeon | reverse complement strand
GTGATCTCGGCGAATAGTTGATCGGGTTCGGGGACTTCGACCCCATTCTTCTTGAAGAATCTGACTATGTTCTTCAGGTCTCTTAGTAGGAGGGAGTCGGCGATTGGCTGCTCGACTCTCACGGCTTGAGATAGATCTATGAGGACTATATCGTTGTCTGGGAGGACGAAGATGTTATATTCGCTTAGATCTCCATGGATTAGCTTCGCATCCCTATACAATCTCTTGACAGCCTCAATAACCCTTGGATAGATTTCTTCGTAATCCTCCCTCTCAAGCTTTATCTCGACTAGGGTTGGATACCTCTTTCCACCCTCGCCTATGAACTCCATCCCCAAGACATTGTTCCTCACGAAGTATGGTTTTGGGACGGGGACTCCGGCTTCATACGCTGCCTCGAGATTGCTATACTCCCTTCTGGCCCAGAGGTAGATGAAGTCTCTGAAGTCTCTTGGAACCCGCTTAAACCTCGGATCATACATGGTGTACATCATCCTCCTCTTCTTGAACTCCGCGCTTATTATCAAGTAGATCTTCACCGCTAGATCTACATCATCCTTCCCCTTGGCGAGGTAGATCCTCGACTCCTTCCCAGCGCTGACAACCCCATAAAACTCCCTTATCAGACCCTTATTCATCAGGTTGTAGATGGTCATGAGGGTTTGGCGGTCGAAGACCTCCTCTAAGACCTCGTCGAGCTCAGACCTCTTCCTAAGATATCTCTGCTCCTTCTCATACCTATATTCTCGGATTCTAAGCCTCTTCTCCACCCTTTCTCCACTTGACAAAACTCTTCTCCAAGGGGTTGGGGTTATGGGTGTTTAAAAGGATGTTGGCTTACTCGCTCAACTTCTCCCTCAAGAAGTCTGGGATAACCCCTTGCTCGGCGAGCTTTAGAGCCTGGACCTTGGTGAATCTCCACCAGACATCCCCACGCTTATCTCGCTGAAAGTCCCATGGACTCACCAAGACCAGGTCTCCCTCCCTAATCCAGATCCTACGCCTAAGCTGCCCCCTAATCCTACAGAGCCTAGTCTTCCCATCGCTGCACTCGACCAAAACCCTATCATAGCCATACATCTTAACTACCACGCCGTAGACATCTCCAGGCCCAGGCTCTACAAGCTCCTCGAGCTCATCAGGCTCTGATACGATCTTACGCTTTCCCATCTCTAAGTATCTCCTTATTCGGGGATTTTAAAAGGGTTGAGGCGAATAGCCTTAAATACGAATATGAGATCTATGCTCGCCAATGGCCGAGAGCCTAGTCTATATAAACGGCGAACTCGTCCCAGAGTCTGAGGCCAAGATCTCGGTCTTCGACCACGGGTTCCTCTATGGAGATGGGGTCTTTGAGGGAATTAGGGCGTATAAGGGCGTGGTGTTCAAGCTTAGAGAGCATATAGAGAGGCTATACGATTCAGCGAAGTTTCTGAGGATCGAGATCCCCATGAGCAAGGAGGATTTGATGGAGGCGATCCTAGAGACGGTTAGGAGGAACGGGTTAAGCGACTGCTATATTCGAGTCGTGGTCACGAGGGGGGTTGGAGACCTAGGTCTAGATCCGAGAAAATGCAGTAAGCCCTCCATAATCATAATAGCTAGACCCATGGCCCCACTCCTCGGGAAGAGGGCGGTCTCCCTCATAATATCATCCGTTAGGAGGGATGGGGTCGACGCGACAAACCATCAAGCAAAGTCGCTAAACTATCTAAACAACATCCTAGCTAAGTTGGAGGCGATCAACGCTGGAGCGGATGACGCCGTAATGCTCGACAGTAGGGGCTTCGTCTCAGAGGCGACTGGGGAAAACATCTTCATAGTCAAGGATGGGAGGATCATGACCCCTCCGCCGACATCTGGAATATTATCGGGGATAACTAGGGACTGTGTAATCGAGCTTGCTAGAAGCCTCGGATACGAGGTCGTGGAGAGGGAGCTAACCCCATTCGAACTCCTCACAGCGGATGAGGTCTTTCTGACAGGAACCGCGGCCGAGATAGTCCCCGTCGAGAGCGTGAACGGCAGAAAGATAGGCGAGAAGATTCCAGGCCCGATAACCGAGAGATTGATTAGAGAGTTTGAGAAGCTTAAGGGCGACCCAGGTCAAGGAGTTAAGATATGATCTCTCGAAGATTTTTAACATCCACGTGAAAAGTCCTTATTGGGTTGAGGATCGGGAAGCCGCGGATAATAGTGTTGTTGATGCTGTCCACGGTCTTAGCGAGCTTTATTGGAGGATATCTCATAGCAAGCATGACCATAGCCCATCCCTCAACGATAACCGTCGTGAAGACCGTTACGGAGACCTCGAAGGATCGTTATTGGAACGCCGCCAAGGATTTACTCGACTATGTTATGAGCTGGGTTGAGGAGGATAGGGGGCTAAGGTTCAATCGGAACGTTGAGTTGGTAGTCTTGACGAGGGAGTGGGTGATTAAGCATTGGGGTCTAGGATATCTGAATTTGACCGAGGTTAAGCTTGAGGAAGAGCTCTACAAGGCATTATTCATGGTTCCTGAGAGCTATAACCTAACGAAGGTGAAACTGGGGCAAAGCGGCTGCACGGTGGCCGCATCCGCGGACAACACGATCTATGTTGTTAAGGAATACTTTGATCCATCTAAGAGGCTTCAAGCCGGTAGAGTTCTAGCCCACGAGCTAACCCACATCCTACAGGGAGCATACTTCAAGATACCTAAGGGGAGGTTTCATGATGAGAGGCAGGCGATTAGAGCGGTCGTTGAGGGGGATGCGGACCTAGTGGCCTTAGACTATTTTCTAGAGCATGGAGGTAAGGCTGAGGCTCGAGGCCATGAGGAATATTTTGATCCTGTGACCTCTATCTGGCTCTTCCCATACCTCTATGGGAGGGAGTTCATCCAATATCTCCGAGAGCTTGGGGGATGGGAGAAGGTGAACGAGGTTTATCTCAGGATGCCTAGATCGACCGCCGAGATCCTCCATCCAGAAAAATATGTTGAGGGATGGGAGCCGAGGAGAGTAGAGTTCGCGACCAAGGTTGGGGAGGATTGGAGGATTCTATCTAGAGATAGGCTTGGAGAGTTTTTCATAAGACAGATGCTTCGAGCGCATCTCCCGATGGAGGTTGCCGTGAGGGCCGCTGAGGGATGGAGCGGAGATCTAATAGAGTATTATGAGAGGGGTGATGAGAGATTATTGCGCTGGAAGATTATGTGGGAGAGTAGGGAGGAGCTTGAAGAGTTTCTAACGGCATTTCTCAAACTCCTAGAAGAGGTAAATGCGGAGAGGGTGGGCGAGAATAGATGGATGTGGGATGGCCGGGTCATCGATCTAAGGGTGGAGGGTCTCTCGATCACCCTAATCGAGAACTTCAAGATCGAACACTAAGCCATCAACCAAGGTCTTCAACACCCATGGGAAAAAGATAGTGGCATCAGCTACCCCAAGGCCCCCTCACGGCTTCGGGCATGAGTCCCTCATCATCGCCACTAAAATGAAGTAGAGTCTCAGGTTAAAATATTCCCCTCAATCCCCGAATTCCTTCAATAATCTGATCCCGAGCTCGGTCAACTGGTATCTATATGGCTTCCCCCGCCTAACCACGAGCCCGTCCTCGACCATCCTCTTTAAAAGCCTGGCGGTGTATTCCCTGCTTAAGCCGAGTCTCTCGCTGAGCTCCCTCGCCTCTAAACTGCCTGAAGCCGATAATTCCTTCAAGACCTTAAGGGTTGTCTGGGAGGGTCTCTCGATTATTTGGAAGGGCTCCCAAGCTCTCTGAGCCTTAATCGAGTGAAGCTTCTTCCTAAGCCTTAAAAGCAGGGTTGCGAAGATGATCGATTGAGCTATGAAGAGAGCTATAAAGAGCGTCACCAACCCCCATCCTAAAACCTCGTCCATCAACGGTTCTCAGCGAGCCGTCAAATACTGAGGAGAAATTAAAACATTATCCAAGCGCGATCCACGTAAACTCAAAAGATCGTGGGATAGCTATCTTGTGACGTCACAGGAGGTCACGGATCTCAGAATGGTCACGGCCTCGTCAAACCTCCCCATGACCAAGAGATTGGAGGCCTCTAGGATCGAGGCCATGGCCTCATCTCCGAAGATTCCTAAGAGCCTTAAGAGCATGATCGTGTAAAGGCTCTTCCTGATATTATTCATCGCTTGGCGCTTAGTCCGCGCATAGGCTCCCTTGCTCACACCTCTTAGCCTCGCCTTCTCCTCCACACTTAGCTTAAGACCTAGATTCATTGCTCCAAGCTCGATCAGCAAGGTCTCGATCTGAGCCCTCGTTAGATGAGATCCCTTCAATAACTCGTCTAAAAGCCTTGGATCAGGTATTTTGAGCCCAGATCTCTTGAGAAAGTCGGCTAAAGCCTTCCTCATATCCGTCCCCTTCCAGTAATACAAAATAGTAGACGATAAAAGAAATATCCGGATCAGCTCTAAAACTTTTGGTCATACGGTTCAAATCTCTGAGTATATTGAGGCTGATTTCGGATGACCCTATACCTTATCACTCCTCCGAATCTCCTCCGCTCAAGGAATCCTCTCTCAGCGAGCCTTGCGAGATAGGTTGATGTCGTGCTGAGGCTTATCGGCTCCCTATACTCGGAGATATATGCCTCGACGGCTTCACGGGATGTGAAGTAGGTTGCTGGAAAATATTTTGAGATCACCCTAGCGAGCTTAGCCAATTTACTACCCTCAAAGTAGGGTTCCTGCCCATCGGATTCAGAGAGCCCCCCATAAAGCTCCATTAAATCCGCGACTTGCATGAGCTTCTCCCTACTAATCCTACCCTCAAACACCAAGATTATCTTGTCTCCATCCTCATTCGTCATCTCAAACCTTATCTTACTTCTGCCTCTATGAGCCGTCAAGGCGATACGATCATCTAAAGCTTCAGATATAATCTTTAAGTGGCCAAATCCATGAAGATGTTCCGAGATTATTAGCTTGGGAATATTGATGGACTACGTTGGCATCGAGCGGATGGTTTCTAGGATCGAGATCGCCATCCAGAGCTGAGTCCTCGTAAACACGGGCATATTCGGGTCATTGATTATCTCCTCAACCATCTCTATGGCATTCGCAGCCCTAACAGCAGGAGTATACTTCTCGTTAAACAGTTCATCGGCGGCGGCCTTAGCAGCCCTCCTAATATTCCTAGGGGTTCCGACATCATTCGCCACGGCCTCAAGTATTTGAACAGCCTTGTCTCTCTTCTCCTCCCAACTCTCAGAACTCGATCCCTCCAAGGCTAACCACCTCGCAGGGCTAAGCCTTCGACCATAAATCTCTTAAACCTCATTATTTACGATTTTCTCTCCATAAGCCACCTCCATCTAAATTTAAGCTAGGGTTTCGCAAAGACGGCGAATAGGGCTTGTAGGAGGGGGAATTGGGCGGTTTTTGAGGGAAAGTTTTTTAAAAAAATCGTCTAGTTACACTTGGGATGAGCAAGGTTAAAGTCGTCAATCTGGTTAAGAAGTTTGATAAGACCGTCGCCGTCGATGGAATCAGCTTCGATGTGAGAGATGGTGAATTCATAATCCTCCTAGGCCCATCTGGATGCGGTAAGACCACAACCCTTAGATGTATAGCCGGCCTCGAAACCCCTGACGAGGGGGAGATCTATATCGATGATAGATTGGTGAATGATCTCCCACCAAAGGATAGGGATATCGCCATGGTCTTCCAGAGCTACGCCCTCTACCCCCACATGACCGTCTATGGAAATCTCGCCTTCCCATTAAAGATGAGAAAGCTTCCGAAAGATGAGATAGATAAGAAGGTTAGGGAGGTCGCGAAGCTCCTTAGGATTGAAGAGCTCCTAGATAGGAAGCCAAGGCAGCTCAGCGGAGGCCAGCAGCAGAGGGTCGCCTTGGGTCGAGCTCTGGTTAGAACCCCAAAGGTCTTCTTGATGGATGAGCCTCTAAGCAACCTAGACGCTAAGCTGAGGGTCTATATGAGAGCTGAGCTCAAGAAGCTTCAGAGAGATCTAAAGATCACCACGATCTACGTGACCCACGATCAGGCTGAGGCGATGGCCATGGCCGATAGGATCGCCGTGATGAATAAGGGCAAGATACTCCAGTATAGCGAGCCCCATCATGTCTATGAAAAGCCCGCGAACCTATTTGTCGCAGGATTTATTGGAAGCCCGCCCATGAACTTCATCAAGGCCTCGATCGTCGAGAAGGATTCAAGAATAATACTCGACGCAGGATTCTTCCAATACGAGCTTGAGAGAGAGCTGGGCGAGATCGTGAAGAGAGAAGCGTCTGGAAGCGAGGTCGTCATAGGCTTCAGACCCGAACACATGATATTATCGAAGGAGAGAGGAGCGAATTCGGTCTTCCAAGCCGACGTATATGTCATAGAGCCCATGGGGTCCAATATAATCGTCGACCTCAAGGCCGGCGAATACCTGTTAAAGGCCGTCACCTCGCCGGCGATAGAGATCCCCCCACCAGGCCAGAAGGTCTGGGTAGGATTCCCCCTCGAGAAGCTACACGTATTCGACGCAAAGACCGAGAAGACCCTGATCTAGAGAGGTGGATGAAGTTTAATTAGGTTCATCGCCAGAGCCTACTAACCTTTATTTTGCTCTATTCTAAGGCTATCTGCCGAGTGATGTTAATCTACCTATATCTATTGGTGTTGGCGGCGGGCTGGCTCCTAGTTTACCTGATTCTAAGGAAGGTTTTCTCGCGTGAGGATTTCGGCAACCTCAAGCTCTACCCCCTAGCATTTGTATTGCGGTCAAGGAAGGTCATAGACTTCTTTGATAGGGTGGTGGATAAATTCCCCCTCTTTTGGAGGGTTCTCTCAAATATTGGGGTGGCGATAGGATTCGGCCTTATGGCCTTCTCAATCTACTTTCTCGCAAGCAACCTTGGAACATACCTATTCGCCCCTCAGCAGGTCGGCCCCCAGAATATAGTGATTCCATTGATCATAGGGGTGACGATAAGGCTTGAGCACCTACCATACATCCTACTAGCCTTGGGAATAGTCTTGATAACGCATGAGGGGATGCATGGACTTGTGGCAAGGCTTGAGAAGATAAAGTTGAAGTCCACAGGCCTCTTCCTAGCATTCATATTTCCCGGAGGATTCGTTGAACCCGATGAAGAGGAGTTCAATAGAGCTCACCCCAAAACCAAGATGAGGGTTGCGGCGGCTGGGAGCTTCGCAAACCTAGTCGTCGGCTTACTGATAGTGTTCCTGATGATGGGATTATTTCTCCCAATAGAGTCTGGGGTGATAGTCTTAGAGGTTGAGGGGAATGCCACGAAAATAACTGTCGGGGACGTTATAGTTGGGGTTAACGGCGTCGCGGTGAATCGAGAGACGCTCTTCCAAAACATCACCGCCGAGGATATGATCACGGTGGAGACTATGAGAGGCGACATCTCATACAGGTTGAAGAAGCCTATCAACATGCCGATGGCCTGGATTTTGAGGGGAATAGGTGTTAAGAGGATAGATTACTATCGTCCGATGAGGATTGGTTTGGGAGACCCGATGATCGAGTATAATGTATATAGGATGTTTTGGTGGATTCAGCTCGTCGCCCTAGGCGTCGCCATATTCAACATGCTCCCCATATACTTCCTAGATGGAAGCCTGTTCCTGAACTCTCTACTCGAATTTTGGATAAGGGATGAGAGGAAGCTTAAAGCATTCAATATTGGATTGACCTCGATATGCGTTACACTTCTAGCATTAAACATAGCATTCACCTATAGGACCTTCGGCTTCTTCCAGCTCTAATTCCTCAAGAGATCCTTTATCGAGAGAACTATCTCACACGCCCTACATATCCTCCTATCGGTCGGCTCTCCGCAGATCTCACATCTATTGACCTCGGCTGATTGCGGGATCTTCTCAAGAATCTTCTCGAACGTGTTGAGGAAGGCGTAGAGGCTTCCAGGATACTTGTAATCGTATAGGGTTAGGAAGTTTCTTATCTCATCTCTCATGGACTCATGGGTGTATGGACAAGACCTCAGCTGAAATGGGATTCCCTCGAGATATGCATAGAGGGCGATCTCCCTCTGCGGGGTTAATCTAAGCGGTGCAACCCTTGGGATGACATTCTCGGCCCCCCTCCTCAAGCCTATAGGTCTCATGTTCCTCTCCCCCCTCAGCAGGTTTAGGAGATATGTTTGGACGATGTCCTCGAGTGTGTGGGCGGTGGCTATGACCGTGGCCCCGAGCCTTCTAGCAGCCGTGACGAGCGCCTTCCTCCTCAAGACGCCGCATATCGTGCATGGATGGAGTTTAAGCTTCTCGGCGATTCCAGACTCAACGACTTCATTCAACGTGAACCCATATAGGTCTCTGAAGGAGAGCTCATGTAACTCTATGTTTAAGGCATTTGCGAACTCCCTTGAGATTCTTGAACAATCTAGACGATAGGAGTCTATTCCCTCATCTATTAGGGCGGCTAGGAGCTCCGACCTTGGAAAGTCTTGCTCAATCTCATAGAGGACTTTTAAGAGGACTAGGCTATCCTTCCCACCTGAGACCGCGACCAATATCCTATCATCGTATTTGAGGAGCTCATATCTCGATATAGTCCTCCTAACTCTCTTGATGAAGTCCTCCTTAAAGCATGTCGAGCAGAGCTTAACCCCCGAATATCTCCTGAAGTAGATGGGGGCCCTCCTACCGCAGTTCGAACATATCCCCAGATCTAATCCCTTTACGGGGTGGGTATCCATCCTCGACCCGACCTAGAAGATCTCATGAGCAGGTAAAAACCTGTTCCTAAACCTAATCTTTTTTAGGAGCTTTTCTCGAGGTCTCCCTTGGTAAGGTGTTAATCATGAGTGAGGAGAAGTCATCTTCAGAAGTTCAGGAGGAGCGGAAAGTATACTTTGGCGAGAGGCTGAGAGAATTTCAGAGGAGGGCGCTCGAGGACCCTGAAGGATTTTGGTCGGAGATAGCTGAGAATCTGGTATGGTTTAAGCGATGGGAGAAGGTCTTAGTCTGGGATCCGCCGTTCGCAAAATGGTTTGTCGGAGGGGTTATCAACGCATCCTATAACTGCCTAGACGTGAATCTCAAGAATGGGAACAAGAATAAGGTTGCATACTTCTGGGAGGGTGAGGAAGGGATAACGAGGACCTTAACCTACTATCAGCTCTGGAGGGAGGTCAATAAATTCGCAAACGTCTTGAAGAAGCTTGGGGTGAAGAAGGGGGATAGAGTTTCCATCTACCTCCCGATGATCCCAGAACTTCCAATAGCGATGCTCGCATGTGCGAGGATTGGAGCGCTTCACAGCGTGGTCTTCTCGGGATTCAGCGCATCGGCTCTCGCCGATAGAATAAACGACGCTGAGGCAAAGATCTTGATAACCGCCGACGCCTTCTATAGGAGGGGTAAGCTTATCCAGCTTAAGAAGAGCGCCGATGAAGCAGTTAAGCAGACTAAGAGCATAGAGAAGGTCGTCGTCGTTAAGAGGGTTGGGCTCGAGGATACGCCGATGACCGAGGGAAGAGATCTCTGGTGGCATGAATTGATGAAAGATGCAGAGCCATATTGCCCCCCTGTCCCAGTCGATGCAACAGACCCGCTCTTCATCCTCTACACCAGCGGGACGACTGGAAAGCCTAAGGGAGTGGTTCACAGTAGTGGAGGCTATCTCGTATGGGTTTGGGCCACTATGAAGTGGGCTTTCGACCCCAAGCCCGACGATATATGGTGGTCAACGGCCGACATAGGCTGGATAACCGGCCACAGCTACACGGTCTATGCGCCCCTAATGCATGGAGTGACTCAAGTTATGTATGATGGAGCCCCAGACTATCCAAAGCCGGATAGGTGGTGGGAGATAATCGAGAAATATGGGGTAACGGAGTTCTACACAGCCCCAACCGCGATTAGGATGCATATGAGATTTGGAGAGGAGTGGGTCAACAAGCATGATCTAAGCACCCTCAGAATACTCGGAACCGTCGGCGAGCCCATAGACCCGGAGGCTTGGAGATGGTATTACAAGGTTGTTGGGAAGGAGAGATGCCCGATAATAGATACTTGGTGGCAGACCGAGACCGGCGGATTCATGATCTCGCCAGCCCCAGGAATAGAACTCGTTCCGCTTAAGCCAAACTTCTCGGTATCCTACGGCCTTCCAGGAGTCCACGCCGAGGTCGTCAACGACGAGGGTAAGCCCACGAAGCCCTATGAAAGGGGTTATCTAGTGATCCTAGCTCCATGGCCTGGAATGCTGATGACCCTCTGGAGGGATCCAGAGAGGTATAAGCGGGTCTACTGGACCAAGTTTAAGCCGAACGAGGAGCTGGAGTTCAAGATCAAGCCTCCAGCGATCTACTACACCGGAGACTATGCCATGAAGGATGAGGAGGGATATATCAAGTTCATGGGGAGAGCCGACGAGGTGATCAAGGTCGCGGGCCATAGGATTGGGACCATAGAGCTTGAGAGCGCGTTCATCGAGCATCCAGCCGTATCCGAGGCCGCGGTGATAGGAAAGCCTCATGAGATTAAGGGTGAGAGCATAGTCGCCTTCGTAACCCTAAAGGAGGGATGCGAGCCGAGCGAGGATCTCAGAAAAGAGCTTAGGATGTGGATCAGGAAGAGGATAGGGCCGGTCGCAACCCCCGAGGCGATCTACTTCGTCTCAAAGCTTCCGAAGACTAGAAGCGGGAAGATCATGAGGAGGCTTTTGAAGGCCGTTGTGAGCGGAGCAAAGCTAGGAGACATATCAACCCTTGAGGACGCCTCCTCGATTCAAGAGGCGATTAAGGCCGTTGAAGAGCTGAAGAAGGCGATGGGTGAGGAGAAGAAGAGCTGACATCACCCAAACATCTCTATAAACCGCCATCCATGAATCGCGCTTAAACTTAAAAATAATTGAGGAAGGAATCGGCTTGAAGCATGGCAATATTCGACCATAAGGCTGAGTCTCATAGTAAAGAACTCGTCCAAAGGCTTAGGAGGATAGCGCTGGAGATCAGGAAGGACTCCCTACTAATGACGACCAAAGCGGGTTCAGGGCATCCAGGCGGATCTCTATCAGCCGCGGAGATAATAGCATGCCTATACTTTCATCACTTAAGATATGATCCCGAAAACCCGCGTTGGGAGGATAGAGATAGATTCATCCTCTCAAAGGGTCATGTATGTCCAGCTCTTTACTCCGCCTTATCGAGGGCTGGATTCTTCCCAAGAGAGGCTCTCTGGACTCTGAGGAAGATAGGCTCGATCCTTCAAGGCCATCCAGATATGAGGAAGACTCCAGGCGTCGAGGCATCGACCGGGAGCTTGGGTCAAGGCTTATCGATCGGGGTTGGAATGGCTTTAGCTGGAAGGATCGACAGGAAATCGTATCGAGTCTATGTCCTCCTAGGTGACGGAGAACTGGATGAGGGCCAGGTTTGGGAGGCGGCGATGTCCGCTGCACACTATAAGCTCGACAACCTCCTAGCGATAGTGGATTATAATGGATTGCAGCTCGACGGGCCGGTGAATGAGATAATGAGTATCGAGCCTCTCGCGGAGAAGTGGAGGGCGTTTGGATGGCATGTGATGGAGATAGATGGCCATAACGTTAGGCAGATCTTAGACGCATTGGATCTCGCCGAGAGGATTAAGGGTAAGCCGACCGTGATAATAGCGCACACAGTGAAGGGTAAGGGGGTGTCGTTTATGGAGGGGAAGGTGGAATTTCATGGAAAGCCGTTGACCGAGGAGCAGCTTAAACTCGCCCTAAAAGAGCTTGAGCTTCAGGAGAGGCTCTTATCCACGAGCTAACTTTTTCGGTAAGAGTTTAGCTTCTTAGAAGTCTTAAAAGCAACCTCATCCGATTAATAGAGGGTAGGAGGAGTGAGCGAGGTCAAAGAAGTTAAGGTAATGGCGACGAGAGACGCATATGGTAAGACCTTGGTCGAGCTTGGAAGGATCTACAAGAACATAGTGGTCTTAGACGCGGATCTATCATCATCGACGAGAACTAAGTATTTCGCTAAGGAATTTCCTGACAGGTTCTTCAACTTCGGGATAGCTGAGGCGAACATGATGGGGGCGGCGGCGGGATTGGCTTCATGCGGTAAGATAGTCTTCGCCAGCACCTTCGCCATCTTCGCGAGTCAGAGGGCATATAATCAATTTAGGCAGTCCATAGCGTATCCCAATCTTAATGTCAAGGTCGTCGCGTCTCACGGTGGGATAAGCGTTGGAGAAGATGGAGTATCGCATCACTGCACCGAAGATATAGCCTCCATGAGGGTGATTCCAAATGTGACGGTGATAGTTCCAGCCGACGCCGTCGAGACGAGGGAGGCCGTTAAAGCATTGGTCAAGCATTATGGGCCAGCATATCTCAGGCTTGGGAGACCCAAGATCCCAGTGATCTATGGGGAGGATTATAGCTTTGAGGGGAGAAAGCTGAACTTCAAGATAGGTGAGGGGATAACTTTGAAGGATGGAAGCGATGTAACGATAGTCGCAACCGGTTTAATGGTCTATGAAGCTCTCCAAGCCTTCGAGGAGCTGAGGAAGGAAGGGATAAGCGCCAAGGTCATAAACATCCACACCATAAAGCCGATAGACGAGAACCTATTGATCAAGGCGGCTAGGGAGACGGGCGCGATAGTGACGGCCGAGGAACATAGCGTCATAGGAGGTCTTGGAAGCGCGGTCGCCGAGACCATAGTCCAAAGCTATCCAGTCCCCATGCAGTTCGTCGGGGTTAAGGATGTCTTCGCCGAGTCTGGGCCATGGAAAGAGCTTCTCAAGAAATATGGCCTGACCTCCTCGGATATAGTTAAGGCTGTTAAGAGGGTTTTGAAGCTTAAGAAGTGATTGTAAATGAGGGTTGGAAGACCTCATTCAATAAAGATCGCCCCATCCATACTCTCAGCAGACTTCAGTAAGCTTGGTGATGAGGTGAGGAGGGCTGAGGAGGCTGGAGCTGACATAATACACCTCGATATCATGGACGGCCACTTCGTTCCAAACCTAACCTTCGGCCCGATCATAGTTAAGGCGATAAGGAGTCACACGAAGCTACCATTCCATGTTCACCTAATGGTAGAGAAGCCTGAAGACTATATCGAGAGAGTTGTTGAGGCGGGCGGAGACTTGGTGATAGTTCATGCGGAAGCGTGCACCCACCTCCAAAGGATTTTGAGCATGATAAGAAATTTGGGGGCTAGGAGCGGGGTGGCGTTAAACCCCGCAACGCCGTTAACTACGATCGAATATGTTTTAGACGATCTAGACCTGATACTGATAATGAGCGTAAACCCCGGCTTTGGAGGCCAAGACTTCATACCATCCGTTCTCCCAAAAATTAGGAGAGCTAGGAGAAGGGTCATGAAGAGAGGATTAAAGATAGAGATAGCAGTCGATGGAGGAGTGAACGTTGAGACCGCTCCGAAGATAGTTGAGGCCGGGGCGGATGTGCTCGTCGCGGGGACGGCGGTCTTCGGAAAACCTGACCTTAAGAAGGCGGTCCAAGAACTCAGGGAAGCGGCCTCAAAACCCCTAAAACACGCCTCTCATTCAAAGACTTAGCCCCTCGGAGATCATTTCTTGAAACAGTTCAGCGTATGAGGGGACGATGTCGGCTGTGAATGCCTTGATTCCCTCAAGCGTCTTATAGTGTTGGATCATCTGCTTCAAAACGTATAGGCGATGATCTTGGTCTTGTATCCGTTTTCCAAGCTTGGCCGCCGAAACTATCTCCTCATCCAGATAGAGCTTTGAGAGCGAGTCCGAGTCCTTCGAGCTTATCACCCTCGATAGATTGTACTCCGCAAGCCTCTGCATCAGATTGAAGTCGAAGTAATCGGGCTTTTGGAAGTGGACTCCACGCTTCATCCCCAGCTGCTCGCGGATATAGTCGTCGACCCGTCCGGCGAATGGGCCCGCATAGGTCGCTCCAGCCTTCGCGCTAGGATCGCATGAGCAGGCAAGCCTAATCTCATCCAAGTCCGCCGTATCTAAGAAGATCTTCATAGCCCCCTTTCCAGATATTAGACGGCTTTTTAAGAGTTATTTCGGATATTTCGAAGCAGCTTCGCACAATCTTCTCCTCGGCAAAACATTTCTAGATAAGTCTCGTTGATCTTGAAAATGCCTCCCAGCACCCAGCCTTCGCGGGGGCTCTCGCACCCCACTACAAGCTGGGCGGAGAGGGGCTTAACTTCCGAGTTCGGAACGGGTTCGGGTGTTTCCCCCTCTCCTATGACCGGGAGGCAATATGAATATGTCGATGTGGATATTTTAACCTTTAGCTGGGAAAGCTTTTTTAGAATGTTTTTCATCTAGGCTTTGGAGCAGGTTTAAGCGATGTCCTGGCTTCTCCAATTTGCTGGTAGATCGGATCTCCTATCCCTCTTAATGTCCCTACTCTGGTTCATCTTCATGCTAATCTTCCTAATCTACCCAACATTCTCCCAGAAGATCCAGCTATCCTACATGCTGAGAGATATCGAGAGGAAGCTACTCAAGCTGAAGTATTTTAGAGATGAGGTGAGGAAGCGGACGATACAGCATCTAAACAAGTACTCGGATGAGAACATAAAGGTGGATGAAGGAGTTGATAGGCTTCTCGGATCCGTCGTGATCGAGCCTGTTGACAAAGACCCATATGGGATCATGTATAAGCTTGAGCACATAATGAATACTTGGGAGGAGACCTTCGAGGATGAGGTGAGGGCCCTATGCCCAAAGGCCGATGAAAAGACCGTGAAGACCTTGACGAACTTAGTCGATGTTGCACGCGGATTAGACTACATCTATAGGGTGATCCGCCACTACTATCTCCTCGGAAAGAAGACCTCGAACATCTACACAGTCCTCCAAGTCCAGATGATCCTACCCCAAGTGATGGAGATAGCGAAGGCGTATAGGCAGGCGAGCTACGCATTCGCCCAAGGACAGCCGATAGGAGATGGTGTTGGGGTATTGGCGGTCGCGAAGCTCGTCGATGGGATGGAGAAGAAGACCTATGAGATCGCGAAGGACACGGTTGTCCAAGAAGCTCTCTGGAATGGGAGGAGACTCCTAGTCATTAGGGCGAAGGGGCCTGGAGGCACCGTCGGAAAGCCGGGTGAAGGCGTCAAGAAGCTCATCGAGGCTGAGGGTGATAAGATTAAGGCCGTGATAACGATCGATGCCGGGCTGAAGCTTGAGGGAGAGGAGAGTGGGAAGATCGTTGAGGGGATTGGGGCGGCGATAGGGGGAATCGGGGTCGAGAGATATAAGATCGAGGAGATCTCAAAGGCCAAAGGAATACCACTATACGCTTTCGTGATCTACGAATCCGTAGCGGAGGCGATAACCCCGATGAAAGAGAGTATTGCGAAGGCGGCTGAAAAGGTCGTTGAAAGAGTTAAGAAATTGATCTCGGAGAAGGTCGGTGATGGCGCGACGGTAATAGTCGCCGGAATAGGAAATACGGTCGGGATAGGGATGACTTAGGTTTATTTTAAGCGGCCTGATTCTAAAATCCTAGGATGTGAGGGGATGATCCCGGGAAAGCATGCTGAAAAGGTCCCGACTCCTTTAACCCATATGAAGTGCTTGAAATGCGGAACGATAAACTCTAGGCCGTTCAAGGAAGGTGATTACGTGTTTAAGGAAGTTGAGGAGAAGTGCCCGAAATGTGGCCACAATAGGATGAGGATAATCGGGATCTACGTTAAAGAGGAGAAGGAGAAGAAGTCGAAGTTATTCTAATCCCTCCTACGGGTTATCGAATAAAGTATCATCGTGGACACCACTAAGAGAATTGCTCCAACGAGATCCATGGGAGCCCTAACAGTGGCTATTATCTCCATCTCAAGAGCCCCGCTTATCCCACATAAAACTAGCATGTATGAGATTATCCTAGCCGCCGCGAATATTATGAAACATATGGTCATCAAGGTGAATGCTGGGATGCTCTCCTTCTTCAAGAACATCCTTCCTAGAGAGTAGGTTGGGCGGTCCCGCAGATTCTTGTATAGATTATAGCAGGTTAAGAGGAAGATTATGGAGAGTATGACGCCTATTCCGCTGGTGAGTTTAAGTAGAAGCTCATTCATCCAGCCAACACCTTTCTCAACCTATAACTTGAGATGAGGATGAATGCTATGAATACTATGAATAGGATTGCCGTGATTAAGCGGAGTAGTTCAAGCTTGAAGATGCTCCAGAGGAAGAGGGTTATCGACGCTGGAAGCGCGAAGGTTGAGGCGAAGAATAGGTTTCTGAAAGCCGCCGAAACCTCCTCCTCTCTCAAGAATATTCTTGAGGCGGCAACTTTCCCCCTCCTCAATTCTATCAAGCATTTAAAGCTGAATACTATCATGGGGATTGCGAGTAAGAGGAAGATCGTCTCCCTCAACAACATCAGGAGATCTATATTCATCTCAACCTAGCCTCGCCCAACCGTATTTAGCTCTTTCTCTATGTCAGTATCTCGCATCCATTAGAGCTGACGTAAACCGTGTGCTCGAATTGGGCTACGGGTTCTCCAAGCCTCTCGACCAAGACAGGATAGCCATAAATCTTCCCGGTCCTAACCATCTTCTCATGAGCCCTCCTAAATTTATCGAATCCATCTATCCATCTTGGGGTATATGGTAGGCTATCAAATCTCTCGGCCAGCAATTTCGCTAACTGATATTCCTCATCCTTAAGCCTCTTCCTGAAAATCGTTTCAGAATCTATCCTGAATATCGCAACGGTCTTCGTTGATACGACCTCCCCAGCACCTCTCATGGTGGTGGCGAATGGCTCGATCGCATAGATGTGGCCTTCCCTAAGCCTCTCACCCCTCCTAGTGGGGATATTTGGGATCGATAACCCCGCGTGAAGATTGTAACGCTTTATCTCATGGCCTGTCAAATTTCTGATGGGCTTAAACCCCATCCCGGTGATCGTCTTATGGATGATCGACCCTATCTTAGAGGTTGAGATCCCTGGTTTAATCGCCTTAATAGCCTCATGTAGAGCGATCCTAGCGGACTCTGCAAGCGGTTCAAGCCTCGGGTCGAGGACTATCGTTATCGCCGTGTCCGCGATATACCCGTCCAGCGAGACTCCTACATCAACCTTCACTATACTCCTCGGGGGAATTCTCGAGACATCTCCCAAGGTTGCGGTGTAGTGGGCTGCGATCTCATTCACCCCAATATTACATGGAAAGGCGGGCTCAGCTCCCTCCCTCCTGATGAGGTCTTCGAGGGTCTCGCAGATCTCCAAGATCCTCGCCCCTTCCCTCACAATTCTATACGCCTCCTCCTTGACCTTCCTAGAGATTAAGCCGGCCTCCCTAAATCGCTCAAGCTCGCTCATTCACTCTCCAAACATCTTCATGTAAACTCCCTTAAGACCGTTTAGATTAGATATATATCTGAGCGGCTTGTTAAGCATCTTGAACGTCAGTCTCCATGAATGGAGATGTGGAGAATGGTCGATGAATTCGTTGTAACCCCTTGGAGGGTTGAGGGGAAGATAGATTATGCGAGGCTCATAGAGCATTTTGGAACATCTCCGATAGACGATGAACTCCTCAACAGGCTCGTAAGAGATGCCGGAGAGAAACATCACCTCCTAACTAGGAGGATATTCTTCTCACATAGAGACCTAGACAAGGTGTTGGATGACTGGGAGTCAGGTAAGGGATTCTTCCTATATACTGGGAGAGGGCCGAGCGGGCCGATGCACATAGGCCACATAATACCATTCTACTTCACGAAATGGCTTCAAGACAGGTTCAAGGTCAACGTCTATATCCAGCTCACCGACGATGAGAAATTTCTCGAAGAGGAGAGGGGGTTAACCCTCGAGGAGACCAGGAGATGGGCTCGTGAAAACGCGTTGGATATAATCGCGGTTGGATTCGATCCCGATAAGACCTTCATCTTCCAAGACACGGAGTATATCAGGAACATGTATCCACTCGCCCTAAAGGTCGCTAGGAAGATAAACTTCAGCTGGGTTAGAGCGGTATTCGGATTCGACATGCAGACGAATATTGGGATGAGCTTCTACCCCGCGATCCAAGTAGTTCCATCTCTCTTTGAGAGGAGGAGATGCCTAATACCCTGCGCCATCGACCAAGACCCATACTGGAGAGTGCAGAGAGATATCGCCGAGAGCCTCGGATTCTATAAGACCGCGGCGATCCACAGCAAGTTCCTACCTCCGCTCACAGGCCCTGTTGGAAAGATGAGTGCGAGTAGACCTGAATCTGCAATCTATCTCCACGAGGATGAGAAGAGTATTAGGAGGAAGATTTGGAAGGCTTATTCGGGAGGTCAGCCCACGGCCGAACTCCATCGAAAGCTTGGTGGGAATCCAGAGATAGATGTGGCGTTCCAGTGGCTCTACTTCTTCTTCGAGCCGGATGACGTTAAACTGAAGAAGCTTGAGGAGGATTATAGGGCTGGAAAGATCCTCAGCGGGGAGATGAAGCTAATCCTAACCGAGAAGGTCTTGAAGTTCATCGAGGAGCATAGAGCTAGGAGGGAGGAGGCGAAAGATCTACTACACCTCTACATGTATGACGGGGAGCTCGCCAGAGAGATGTGGAGAAAAATTCACGAATAATATCGATGAAGATCGACTTCACCAAGACTCATATACGATTCAGTTCAATTGTATTGAGAGTCCTTGGCCTATCTCTGGAGGTTCAAGAAGTTTCCTGAGAGGATCGGCGACCCGAGGCACATGAGAATACTCATCTACCTAAAGAGGAATGGGCCGAAGACCATGGGGGAGATATCGCGAAACCTAGGCTATCCCAAAGACTTCACCCGTAGAACCCTCCAGCTCTTAAGGAGGATGGGGGCCGTCGAGGTCTTCTGGAAACCGGGGAAAGGGTTGGAGGAGTTCAGCTCTTAAATCGGGTTCGGGAGAATTCTTCTAGAAAATCTTTCACGAGCTTCTTTACCTCTTCCTTTGATAGGAGGGCGACCTCCTCAAGATCCCTATCCGCCATAAGCCTATCGATCAATTCATGGCCCAAGAAGTATCCTGCATGCTTTATCCCCCACACATCGAGCCAAGATCCATAGAATGCTTTAACATTAGATCGCCTAGCATCATCCAGATATTTTGAGGCGAGGTCTCCAGCCTTCTCCGAGCATCTATCGATCCAATCCTCTCCAACCGCTACATGCCAAGACCTATAACCCATTATGAGATGTTCACAGTATTGGGCGAATCCCTCGCTATATAGCTGGAAGTATGGATCCTCCTCAAGTTCCTCGAATTTATCCCATTCGCCTCTAAGCTCCATGTGGTATAGGTGGCCGAATTCATGCGCAATCAAACCCCTGATCCTCTCCTCCGAGATCCATCCGAGGTCGGCGATATTCTCAAGACCTAAGAGGATCGCGGGTCTCCCTGAGATGATAGTCGCCCAGCCAGCTCCACATCCAGAACCAACATATATGACCACGATGGGGTTGAGACTCGTCTTTAGAGATCTGCGCGCCCTAGAGGATACATCTTCCGCGTTGGCTCTAATATTCATCCAAGCCTCGATCATATCATGGATCCATTCATCAAGCCTCGGCAAGATTCTATCCACCATAACCTCCCTAATCTTATCTAAGCTCCCCCAGCTCCCAAGCTGCTTGATCAAGAGCTCGGGATAATGGATCATGTAGGCTCGGAGCCATCCATCGAACATCTCCTCCAGATCTAAACCAGAGTAATTCCTCCAATAGTTTAGGAAGGCGGGCATCGTATCCAAGATCATTTATTCTCCACGAATATCCATGAAGCCCTCATAAAAATCGTATCCCCTAGGATCTGAAAAGCAGGAAATTATGGTGGAAAAGCCGGTGAAGGGCTGACAAGAGTTATATCTTCGGTGAGCGAACTCACTTATGGCGGCGGCAGGTAGGGCCGGGGAGCTAGCCCTTCCCTGTAACCCGAAATGGGCTACACGCGGGGGCCAGTAACCCGGGAGGGCGCTTGGGAGAAGCGGGTACAGCGGCGGAGCCGGAGAGATGAACACGCGCCCGCGCAGGGCTCCGTAGAGGGCCGCCCCACTCGTAGGAGCGGGCAACGGTCCTCGAACGCGCCGAACCGCGTCAGGCCCGGGAGGGAGCAGCGCTAAGGCGCGGCGGGGCCGCTGCGCGGATCCGTGTGGGATCTTCGTCCGCCGCCTTCGGCCCGCTTTCTCCCTTGCCACCTCCCGGGGGCTGCCGCCGCCCTCTTTTTCAGAGGGTTTTACGGTTTCTGTGGAAAAGATATTTTACGGCTGGTTTTTTGTTAGGTGCATGGCTCTCTCGGACCGGGATTATCGGAGGATCGTTAAGGAGATCGACTCCGTGAGAGGGGTGGACGTCGTAGGCTTCCTGGAGGAGAGGTCTCCGTGGTTCAGGTTCGCGGAGCCTGCGGTCGCCAGGGCCTCAGCCGCGCTCGAAGAGGCCGAGTCATTCCACGTATTGTTCGGGTTCAGGCCCCTGCCGCTCTACGGCGTCCCATATATCTCGAGAGACCTCGTCTTCGCGGCCCGAATCGGGGAGGATCGCGGGAAGATCGCGGAGGCTTTCGCGGCCCGCGGCTTCGAGCCCGCTCCCAGCTCGGGTCGAATCCTGCGCTTCATCGATCTGCAGAGCAATAGGGTTGTTGAGGTTCTTCCGCGTCCCGGTCCGCTTGATTGGGATGAGGAGCTCGTTGAGAGGAGCTTCGAGGGAAGGGGGTTGAGGGTTCTCTCGGCCGAGGACTACGCCGTCGCGCTTCTCTCGGAGAAGGTCGACACCATGAGGCTTGAGCTGGCCGCGAAGGTGTTTTACGCGAACTGGGATAAGCTCGACCGCGGATACCTGGTCAAGCGGGCCTCAGATAACTCCGTGAAGAAGACTATAGATGATCTGC
>JAGGTD010000042.1 GCA_021163925.1 Nitrososphaerota archaeon | reverse complement strand
AGAAGACCGAGTTCGACGCGAAGCTCCACATCGAGAGCCCGGAGCAGATGAAGGCATTCATGGAGCAGGAGGAGAATATGTTGAGAGAGATGGTTGAGAAGATAGCCGCCGCCGGAGCAAATGTAGTCCTATGCCAGAAAGGTATAGATGATATGGCCCAGCACTTCCTCGCTAGGAAGGGGATCCTAGCCGTTAGGAGGATTAAGAAGTCAGATATAGATAAGATTGCGAAGGCCACGGGCGCGAGGATAATCACTAGGATAGAGGAGATATCTCCAAAGGATCTTGGGAGGGCGAAGCTCGTCGAGGAGAGGAAGGTTGGAGAGGATAGAATGGTCTTCATAGAGCAGTGTGAGAACCCTAAGTCTATAACGATCTTAATCAGAGGCGGGACGAAGAGGCTCGTAGATGAGGCCGAGAGATCCATCAAGGACGCATTAAACGTGATCAAAGACGTTGTAGTCGAGGGCAAGGTCGTGGCAGGAGGCGGCGCCCCGGAGATGGAGGTCGCGCTAGGATTAAGAGATTATGCGAAGACCCTTGCTGGGAAAGAGCAGCTCGCTGTCGAGAAGTTCGCCGAGGCATTAGAGATAGTCCCGGCTCAACTCGCCGAGAACGCGGGCCTAGACCCGATCGAGATGGTAGTCGCTCTTAGAGCTGAGCACAAGGAGGGGAAGAAGTGGATGGGGATCAACGTATTCGACAGAAAGATAGATGATATGTATAAACTCGATATCATAGAGCCGGTCCTAGTGAAGAAGCAGGTGATTAAGTCGGCGGTCGAGGCAGCCTCGATGATCCTAAAGATAGATGATGTAATAGCCGCTTCAAAGATCGAGGAGAAGGAGAAAGAGAAAGAAGCCGGGAAGGAAGAATCATTTGGAGAGGAATAGTGAGGAAGAAGACCCATATCGGCAGCCCCTGACACGCTATGAGCGAGCGAGGATAATAGGGGGTAGGGCGCTCCAGCTCGCTCTAGGAGCATTCCCGTTGGTTGAGGTGAGGCCTGGAGATACGCCGATAGACATAGCTGAGAGGGAGCTTGAGGCTGGAGTTCTCCCGATAATCATTAGAAGGAGGAGGCCCGATGGGAGCTATGTCGATGTCCCATTAAAGGATCTGATGAAGAAGTTGGAGCAGAGGGCTTGATGGAGCGGGAAGAATTATCATGGTTTTTGGCGTTTATAATCTTGGCCTCGATAACAATTGGGTTGACGATCTACCAATACCTCTTCTCCCCAATCCTAAACCAGATATTCCTACTATTCATCTTCCAAATCCCAACCATAGTAGCTTTGATAGCCTGGCTCATCATCAGACTTAAAGCTTTTGGAAAAAGTAATATGCAGTAAGCTTTAGCGTATATTCCCGCATCCTTTGAGAGGGGAATAGATTAATTTAGCCGGGTGGCTACCTCATAGGATGTATAGGGCAGGTTTAAGGGAGCTTCGATTAATCTATTCGACAAAGCCTAAATGGTATTTCAGAGCGGCTGAAAATGCCTTGATAAAGATCGTGTCATCCTACATCGAGTTATTTGGAGTCGAGAAATTCATGATAGGATTCTCCTCCCCCATCTTCTTCGACGCCCTCGCCGCATCAGCGTATCTAGATGAGCTTGGGGGAGGGGCTACGGCGGTCATAGCCGCTATATTGAAGAACTTTATCCGACCTGAGATGGGGTTGGCCGTTATAGGCGGTAAGAGGCCTAAGGGGTATAAGGTTCCCGAGGAGCTTGACAAGATCGCAGAGATATTCAACTTCGATGAGGATCTCGTGAATAGGCTGAAATACGCCAGCAGGATGGTCGCGAAGGTCGATAGCGCCGCGATTCAGGATGGATTCCAGCTATATCTCCATGTCATGCTCGTCTCGATGGATGGAGAGTGGGTGATAGTCCAACAGGGGATAAAGCCTATGACGAACTTAGTGAGGAGATATCACTGGATCTCCAGAGGGTTGAGGAGCTTTGTCGAGGAGCCTCATAGCGGGATAGTCTCGACATCGAGGGAGGAACTGGTCCTAAACATGACCGATGAAAATAGCGGGGATGCGCGGAGGGTTTGCGTCGAGGCAGTTAACCATGACCTAAGCTCCCTTAGGAGGTTTTATAGGGGTCCGCCGAGAGGGCAGCTAACCCTAACCGATCTAGACGGCCAAGAACGCTCTCAACATGTAATCGATATACCGAGGATTAAGTGGTCGACGATCGTCATGGCGAATAAGCGGTCACCGAGAGACTTTGAGGAGCTATTGGCCTTGAGAGGTGTTGGGCCGGCCACCATACGGTTCTTGGCGGCTGCGTGTATGGAGTTGTATCAAGTATATCCTAGTTTAAGGGATCCGGCGATGCTCTTCGAAGAGCTTCCAAATCATGTCGATGAAGATAGATGGGTCTATGAGCTGATCGAGGCCATCCAAGAATCCGATCTAACCCTCGCGGAGAAGAGGAAATCTCTAAGCAGGATCTCCGGAGTCTTCTCGACCATAACCTATTCCTGAAGATCAACCAGTCGTTAAAGCAGTTGCCAAAACTCCTCATTCGGTTTAAATCATTTAAGGCGGAGCTATCCAATCCCCGACGATGAGGAGGCATTACAAAGCGTTCATCCTAGACCTAGATGGATGCGTATATGTTGGAGATAGACTGACCCCTGGATCCGATAGAGCTATAGAAAGGTTAAAGGAGGTTGGAGTCAAGATCATGTATCTCACCAATAATTCGGGCCACACATCGGAAGAATATTGTGATAAGCTTAGGAGGCTTGGCGTCGAATGCGTTGAGGATCAAATCTTAACGTCGGGTGAGGTTGCAGCAACCTACATAATGGAGAATTCGGGGAGGAGCAAGATATTGGCGATAACTGGGAGAGGGTTTAAGGAGTATTGTAGGAGGATCGGGCACACCCTAATCCCAGTCGAACGATGGAGCGAGGCGGAATACGTCGTAGTAGGACTGGATCGAGAGGTGGATTATCGGAAGCTTAGAGCAGGTCTTAGAGCTATCCTGAAGGGGGCGAGGTTTGTGGCGACGAACACGGATAAGACCTATCCAACTCCGAGTGGACTGGATCCAGGGGCTGGGGCCATAGTGGCGGCTCTTAGAGAATCATCTGGAGTTGAGCCCACCGTTATAGGTAAGCCTTCTAGGATAATTATGGAGGCGGCTTTGAGGAAGCTTGGGATGAGTCCTGATGAGGTTTTGGTGGTTGGAGATAGGTTTGAGACCGATGTATTGGCTGGAAAGAATATTGGAGCCGACACAGCCCTAGTCTTGACGGGGGTTTCGAGAAGAGAGGATTTGGTAGGTCTCCCGCCAAATCTTAGGCCGACCTATGTGGCCGAAAACTTGCTTAGGTTGGTTGAGATCGTCTATGCTTAGTGATTGGTAGGGCGTAATCCTCCTTTATCGTCCTCAAAACTATCCTAGTCTCGGTGGAGGCCACCCCATCGAGGGATCCTATCTGGTCGAGTATCCTCGCCAAGCTCTTCCTTCCATCGGTTCTGAGCTTAATCAAGCAATAATAGTCTCCTGTAACATCATGGATCTCTTGGACCTCCGGTATCTCGGCTAGAGCTTTCAAGACATCCTCATACTTGGCCGGCTGAGCCGTTATCGCTATGAAGGCTGTGAGGGTGAAGCCCAGCTTATCTGGGTCTAGAATTGCCTGAAACCTCCTTATAACACCTGACTTTAACAGCTTCTGAATCCTAGAGTAGATGGCCGCCTCGCTCATCCCAAGGTCTCTCGAGATCTGAGAGTATGAGGCCCTCCCATCGCTTTGAAGTATCTCCAATATCTTGAGATCCTTCTCATCCAAGCCATGCTTGAGCTTCATCGCAATATTTAGTTCAAGATTGATTATAAATTTTATAAATTTGCCCATGAATCCGGCTCGACGGTTAAAAGTCTCCTAAATAAGCTTTTAGAATATCCTCGTTTTTAGAGGAGCTATTTTGGGGATCTTTTGGCCACCACTACATGTAATGCAGTGTGTCTCATGGTCTTGAGCTTGACCAACAGCCTCTCTAACAGCTTAAACATTGGCTCGGGTATGAATGGAGTGAACAATCCCCAATGACAACAGCCCATAAGCTTGACAGGCTTAAACCCGTTAGCAAAGAGAAACTCCTGAACCTCTAAACCTGTATGCCCAACCTCATAGATGAGGGTGGGAGGAATGGACTCGCCGAAGAAGGGAATCTTATCGGCCGGTATCCTGAGCAATCTCCTAAGTAGCTTGAGATGCTTTTCGTTCAGCGTGGAGATCATGCATAGCCCCCGGCTCCTCAAAACCCTTGAAAACTCTGAAACCGCCTTTTCGGGTTCTTGAAAGTGGTCGAAGGTTAGGGTGCATAATAGACCTCTAAAAGAACTATCTCTAAATGGTAGATTCTCTCCATCGGCTAAGACCACGTGGACATTCTCTCCAACCCCACGTCTTTCCAGCTTTCTGAGAAGAACCTCCAGCATCCTTAGGCTTAGATCCATGGAGACTACCTCGACTCCTCTATCAGCCAGTCTCAGAGAGTATCTCCCAGATCCACATCCAACATCTAGCATCGGCGACTCCAATTTATCAAGCCATTCCCTCAAAACCTTCTCTTCACATCTCTCAAGCCTCCTAGTTAGATAGAGGAATCGTGAATGATCATAGACCTCGGCTAAGTCGTCATAGAGCCTTCTAACCCCATCTTTCCCCTCCAAGATCCTAAACCTTCTCCGGGGCAACTCCTCAATCTGGAGAAAACCTCCTTCCTTGTAAAAATATCTAATAATCGGCCTCTCCTAATCACCTAGATGGCTTGTTCTGGAGGGCTGTCCGTGAGTGGATGTAGGGTGGGCGTGATCTACGGTGAGGAGATGCTCCTCTACAGCTTCCCCCAACCCCATCCATTTAGAAGGGATAGGATCGAGAGATTTTATGAGAAGCTCCCAGAACTTGAAGAGGAGTTTCCAGGACAGATAGTTAGGGTTAAGCCTAGGATGGCGACGATCGAAGAAGTATTATCCTACCATGAGAAGGAGTATGTCGACTTCGTCAAGAAGATGTCGATGGATGGATATGGATACCTAGATTATGGGGATACACCCGCCTTTAAGGGATGTTTTGAGGCATCCCTCTATGTCGTCGGATCAACCCTCAAGCTCGTGGACTTGGTCATGAGAGGTGAGATAGATCATGGATTCAATCCCATGGGCGGACTACATCACGCGAGGAGGGGTAGGGCCGCTGGATTCTGCATCTTCAACGACGCCTCGATAGCAATAAAATATCTCTTGGATGAGGTTGGATTGAAGGAGGTTCTCTACGTCGATATCGACGCACATCATGGGGATGGGGTCTTCTACGACTTCTACTATGATAAACGATTAAAGCACGTCGACTTCCACCAAGATGGTAGGACTCTATATCCGGGAACGGGCTTCGCCCATGAGAGAGGTGGGGGAGAGGCGGCTGGAACTAAGCTTAACATACCCTTGATGCCTGGGGCGGGGGTCGAGGAGTTCATGGAGAATTGGGAGAAGCTCGTCGAGAGATTCCTAAAGGACGTCAATCCCGAGTTCATCCTACTCCAAGCTGGAGCCGATGGATTGATAGGGGATCCATTAACGGGGCTCGAATACACGGAGGAGGTCCACTACTTCGTAGCGAGGAGATTGCATAAACTCGCGGAGGAGATGTGTGAAGGTAGGATCGTCGCCATGGGCGGAGGAGGATACAATAGGGATAATGTTGTGAAGGCTTGGTCGGCGGTGGTTAGGGCTCTCGCTACTCCACCCTGATCCTGAATCCTCTAAGCCTCTTCCTCGCAACCACCTCTAGGACTCCATCCTTGTATCTGGCCCTGACGCTCGTCGGATCTATCTCGACGGGGAGTTCGACGTGGAGAAGATATTTTCTCTCCCCCCTTATCGGAGATCTACATGGTGCCTCTACCCTGATGTAATTCTCTCCAACCCTTAGATCTATCTCCTCCTTACTTGAGCCGGGCATGTCGGCGGTGAAGATTATCTCGTCTCCAGACTCGTAGAGGTTGTGGAGGGGGGTTATGCACCCCCTCATCCCCTCGGCCTCCTTAATCCTCCTTATGAACTCGTCCTCAACCCTACTCATCTCCTCCTCAATCCTCCTAAACTCGTCCAACAAAATCCTCCAAAGAGGCCTTCTCCTATAGCTCATCATCTCACCTCCCTATAGGTAGACCGGAGGTAGCTCAAGCTCCCTAGACTTCTGAACTCCCTGCATCATCCGATTCGTTCTCCTCATCAGGTCTCTGAGCCTGAGCTTCAGCTCCTCGGCGCTCTCCAGCAAAGGCTTGACATCTAGCTCGATGTTTAGGATCTTTGAGACATACCTGACGACCTCCGCAGCCGATCCAGGATCTGGGTAGTTGAAGTGTGATTGAGCTGAGATCAAGATCGTGTCTATCCCTCTTCTCACGCCCTCCTTCAGCAGCATCCCCTTAATTCCAGCTATAAACCCATCCTTAAACATCTCGATTCCCGTGGCTTCATGGAGCTCTCGCCCCAGCTCGACCTTACTCGCCAAGAGATAGACCTTAGGCTTATCGATGTTTAATCTATTGGGCTCGGGGATCCCGGTCAAGGATACTAGGAGTTTAGGCTTCTTCGACTCGATCCAATTCATAAGCTCGCGGCTAAATGGCTTCACTATTGAGGCTGGGATGGGGACATCTGAGAGGATGGCCAGCAAATTATCCTTCCTATAGATCCTGATGAGCTCTAGAACCCTCCCATCCTTCACCGAGATTATCGGTGGAAGGGTCTCGACGTCCACGTATCCAACCTCCTTCATCCCAAGCCTATCCGCTATGAATGAAGCCGCTATAGATCCAACCAACCCCACGTCGGGGAAGCCCTCGATTATCGTGAATCCCTCGCCCTCAATGGGCTCTACCTCAACTATCTCAACACCCTCATAAGATTCCTTCATCAAGCATGTCCGATACACGATCCTTGATAAGTTTATTGTTAAACTATTCAAGGTCTACGCCCATGGTCTAAGGAATCTATGTTTAAGAGGAGGCTTAAAGAGAAATCATTGGGTTAAGATCATGGCTCAGCAGTATCCATATCCTGGGGCCACGACCCTCGGGATCAGGGGGAGGAACTCCGTCGTCCTGGCATCGGAGAAGAGGCTCGCCTATGGATACTTCGTCGTGAGTAAGACCGTGAGAAAAGTATTTCAGATAACTGATAAGATAGGAGCGGCTTGCGCGGGACTCGTCGGGGATATGCAGAGCTTGATTAGGGATGCTCAAGCCGAGGTAAACCTCTATAGGTATAGGTATGGGATGGAGCCGACGGTCAGAGGGGTTGCGAAGATCCTTTCAAACTACCTCTTCGAAAGCAGGTCCCTACCATATCTGACCGAGACCATAGTGGGCGGATTCGATGAGACCGGAGCCCATGTAATAGTGTTGGATCCGCTCGGCTCGATGATCGAGGACGATTACGCGGTCGTTGGGACCGGTGCGGAGATAGCGATAGGCGTTATCGAGAGCTCATATAACCCTGAGATGAGTATGGAGGAGATGAGGGAGCTTGCGTTAAAGGCGATTAAAGCCTCGATAGCTAGGGATGCTGCCAGCGGAAACGGCATAGACCTCTTAATCTTCACGGATGAAGGGCTTAAGGTCAATGAGACGATAAACCTCTAGTAGAAATTGCTTGAAGGGTTCTGGATAGGTGCTCTTGATGGCCCTCCTAGGTCATAAGGAGAAGATCTTGATCTTCTTGGCCAAGAGGAACGCCCTCTCCGAGAGCGTGGAGACCTCGACTCTAGAACTCGCGAAGGCGTTAAAGATCTCCCAGCAGACCGCCTCAAGACTATTGATCCAACTTGAAGAGGAGGGGTATATCGTTAGGAGGAGATATGGAAAGGTGAGGAGGGTAAAGCTTACTGAGAGGGGGTTGAGGGAACTCCTAGATGTGTATCTAACCCTTAAGGGGATCTTGGAGAGGCCGATAGAGGTTAAGCTTGAGGGAAGGGTTTTCACGGGATTATCAGAGGGAGCATACTATCTCCAAATACCATATTATTTGAGGCAGTTTGAGGAGAAGCTTGGATTCAAGCCATATCCCGGAACTCTCAACATCAGGCTGATGGATAGGGATTCGATAATGAATAGGATTCTATTGGAGAAGGCGGCCGACATAAGGATCGAGGGATTCAAGGACGGTAAGAGGACCTATGGCGGAGCCAAATGCATCCTAGCCAAACTGAATGACCGCGAAACCGTTGCCATAGTCTTTATCGAGAGAACGCATTATGGCGAGGACGTGATCGAGGTCGTGGCCCCGACGTGCTTGAGGGAGAGGCTTGGGTTAAGGGATGGTGATAGGGTGTATGTATGCGTCAAGCTCCCATCGAAGAACCTCTACCAAGTAGCTCTCAGGGATTATAGAGCTTGAGTATCCTCTCGATTATCTCCGTGCTGCTGTTCAGCCTTCCAAGAGAGTATTTCCTAGCGACCACTATATCCACATCTACCCCCCTCTCCTTACAGAATCTCTCGAACTTCTTCCTAAACTTCTCTTGATCGTATCCGAAGACCACTATATCCGGCTTAACCCTCTCGATCACCTTCTCGAAGGAAGGCGGCGTATATCCTAAGATCACCTCATCAACGGGCTTAAGCATGGAGACCATGTATCTCCTAGACTCCTCATCGAAGATCGGATCCCTCCCCTTATTTCTCCTAACGGTCTCATCCCTCGCGATCAAGACCACCAACTTACCATCCGATCCAGCAAGCTTCTTCGCCTCCTCCAAGAGCTTTACATGGCCTGGGTGAAGCATGTCGAATGCTCCGGTTGTTAACACTATTTTTCCAGCCATCTCGATCGGGGGATAATGGTTGATCCAAGTCTTTAATCTTAGCCTTGAACGAATCATACATAAGACATAAATACGCTATAGAGGAGCTTGAGCCGAAGGATATGTCGATTAAGCCCGTGCTCTTCTTCGGATACGATATAGTCATGAGCTTCGTGAGCGCCCTCGTCGCCTTCATAGTCAGCTACCAAGCATATAGAGCCCATACGATCACTAGGAAGAAGTCCTTTCTAGCGCTTGAGCTGGGCTTCATCTTCACAGGAATAGGATTGTTGGCGGACTCGATCCTAAGCTATGCGGCCATAGCTTCAAGGACACCGCACTTCTTCGGAGTCGGCTACCTAGCCTACTTCATCTCAACCGCGATAGGCTACGCGCTGATCCTCGGATCATATATCATAGATAGGGTTATGATGGAGGAGGCTGTCCCAGCGATGATCCCGATAGCGAGGTATGGCTCCCTCCCCGAGTCGATCCTACTAATCCTGATAGGGGTGGTGATGATTCAGTCGATGATAAACCTCTTGATGGATAGATCTCTTAACAAGCTCCTAATCGCCGCCGCATTCACCTCGATATTCCTAAGCCATCTATGCTTCATGATACAAGCCCTAGCCTTCGCAAGCCTCTTGGTTATAGGCCAGATCCTTAGATTCATCGGGTTCATGATGTTCGCCGTCTTCATAATCAGAGTGGTGAGGGCTGGTTGAAGCCCTACAGGTCTAGGCTCAAGATAGTCTTGGACATCTTGACGGCGATAAGCGAGGAGAGTGGAAAGGTATCGAAGATCCTCCTCCACGCAAACCTCTCCTATGATAGATTAATGAAGTATCTCAACGAGCTTTTGGAGAAGGGGCTTATCGAGGAGGAGATGGGAGAATATAGGCTGACCGAGAAGGGGTATAGGTTTCTGGAGGAGTTGAGGAGGGCTGAGAAGCTCGCCGAGGCTTTTGGATTCAAGTTCTAGGCCACTCAAAATCAACATACCCAATATTCCTTAGAGAATCTAGGAGACCCTCAGCGTAAGAGATGGCCGCAACAGCGTTGAACACCTCCCCGTTCTCAAGGAATTTCTTCGAGTCTTCGAGATAGCTCTTCACGATCTCAATAACATCCACGACCTTTTCCAAGCCAACCCTTATCCTGATCTCCTCCAAAACCCTCTCAACCTTCAAGATATATGATCGAACCCTATCCCTCTCATATCTCGGAGGCCTATAAGATTCTATGAGGTCTTCATCGGCTCCCAAGATCTCCTTCAATGCCTCGGCTTCGGCGAAATGCAGTTCCCCTGGAACTATTATGAGATGTGGTGGGGGTGGATAATCGAGCTTTAAGGCATCGGAGATCCTTCCAGCCCATCTAAGCTCCTCGCTAGACCCGATCCTCGCCAAGCAGATCACCAAGCTCTCTCGATCGAAGATTCCGTATCCAAACTCCTCCTCAACCCTCATCAGCATCTTCAAGGCATCCGGTATCCTGAGACCCCCATCGGCGGTATCCAAGAGTATCAGGGAGTGTAAGCCCTTCTCCAAATTCTCGGCAACAACCCTATAACAAGTCTCAACCCCTATACCGTCTCTTGGAATAGTCGTTATCCTCCCAAACTTGTATGCTTGGAGGCCTGAGGCGGAGGCTGAGGCGGAGATTATCGAGACGCCATAGGTCAGGTAAGCTGGAACCCCCCTCCTCCTCGCCTCCAATACTATCGAGATATGAGTGGTCGCTATCAGCGGGTCTCCTGGGACGAGTATCCCGATCTCCTTTTCCTCGGCTCTCTCTACAAGCTCCTCAATTTCTTCCTCGAGCATCCTTCTATCGGCTTTGACAAGTTTCTCGCCGAACCTCTCCTCAAGATACTCCATTAGATCGGGGTGAATCCAGCTCGTATAGGTGTCTAGGAGAAGCTCATCCATCCTCTCAGCAGCCTCTAACGCTCTTAGGGTGAGGTATTCAGTGGTTCCGAGACCTAAGCCTATTAGATGGATCGGCATCAGGGAAGATCATGGCTCTATGAGTATTTTAGGCTGAAGATTCTCCGGCCACCACATCGTTCAGGATTGAGTGGGCCATCAATCGAGCTACTCGAAGCGGCTCTGGAACTCTTCCGAAGAGGGTGAACCTGTTTACGAGCTTTATGGCGTCATCCTCATCCAATCCAACCGTCCTCAGATATAGCTTGAGCCCATTCTTATTCACGATCTCGAGCCTTGGGCCATTTCTCTCATAGACCTCGACCCTCCTCCTCCAATCCGATGGGAAGTATTCGATGAAGTAGCTCCTTATCCCCTTGGATGGCCTATAGCTCACCGAGATTATTGGGAGACCTGTCTCCTCGTGGAGCCTCTTCAAGTCTATCACGTTAAACCAGCTTATTATACATCCATTCAGCATTATCGCCGAGATATCCCCCCTCTCAAGCCTTCGATACATCTCCAAGATGCTCTCGGTTGAATCCATCCCACCAACCGTGCAGAACCCTATGATCACTCCATCGATTATTAGATCCATCCTCATGACGACTCCGGCCAAGACCGCCCTCCGATCAAGATCTTTCCTGAAGCTCTCAGCTATCCCTAAAACCCTTATCCCCTTCTTCTCAAGCCTAACCCTCAACCCGCCTACCCTATGATTAAGCTACTCCACCACTTTTACCTATTTTCCCCGCCTCTCAAGATCCTCACTCTTATCAATCTGATAATCTAGCCGCCTTGAGACAATTCCCTGAAGAGTTCAAGATAGTCGGCGAGATGCCTGGCTCATCCTCAGAATTGAATTGGAGAACTCTCGTGAAGGGAAATTTACTCATCACATCGATCACTGAGAGATTCTTCGGGCGAGGCTTATAAGTTTCGCCACTCCATCGCCAACAGGCTTCTAGAGCTTAAACATTCAAGGAAAAAGGAATGAGTGGAAAAAGGGAGGAGTGGTTGGCGAGCTACATTATCTCTCATGAAGAAGCTTGCTCCTCGCTCTTTAACCCCTCCAGAATCTCCTTCGCCCGACTGAAGGTCACTTTCCCCTCTTCAATCATCCTCCTAGCCACGACCTCTATCTTCTCACCCGTTGCTCCAGCGCTCATCGCTATACTTCTCGCCGCCAACCTCATGTGGCCAGCCTGTATGCCCTCGGCCGCTAAGGCCCTTAAGGCGGCGAGGTTCTGGACTAGGCCGACCGCTCCTATAACCTCGGCAAGCTCTTGAGCAGACTTAACCCCTAGAATCTTTATCGCGATCCTAGCCAGCGGGTTCGTCCTCGTCGCCCCGCCGACTATCCCAACCGCTAGGGGCATCTCAAGAGAGCCGACCAAGTACCCTTCTTCATCTATCTCCCAAGTGCTTAGAGGCTTATAGCGGCCTGTCCTAGCGGCGTAGGCGTGGGCTCCAGCCTCAACCGCCCTCCAATCATTTCCAGTCGCTATGACGACGGCGTCAACTCCATTCATTATCCCCTTATTGTGGGTCGCCGCCCTATAGGGGTCTGCATCCGCGAAGGCCCATGCCTCGACTATCCCCTTAGCGACTTCCTCTCCTCCCACCG
The DNA here is from genome assembly GCA_021163925.1 of Nitrososphaerota archaeon. Taxonomy (GTDB): domain Archaea; phylum Thermoproteota; class Nitrososphaeria_A; order Caldarchaeales; family Wolframiiraptoraceae; genus AUK039. The sequence goes on along the minus strand of JAGGTD010000042.1, from coordinate 11,062 downwards.
CCTCTGGAGGAATCCTCGTCCATGCTCTTACAAGCCTCTTATCAGCGAGATTTGAGATTATTCTAAGTCTATACCTCCCACCCGTTATCGCAGCAAGCCTAGGGGCGACCGCCTCGGCCATGGTGTTTACGGCATTTGCTCCCATAGCATCCTTAACGTCTACGAGTAGGTGGACGACCAGCATGGAGCCTATCCTAGAGCCCATCACCTCGGCGTCCGACTCCACGACCCTGACCTCTAGATCCTTCGCCCCCCCACCCAACTTCACCAAAACCGGATCCATCTCATTAGCTATCTGGAGGATCTCATCCTTGGCTTTCAGGATCTCGAATCTAGCACCATAGGGATCCTCGACATCGAGCAACTGTATCTGGCCTATCATTATGGATCCTGTGCTCATGGTATAGACTCCTCCACCTGCTCTAGTCATCTTCGCCGCATTCGAGGCGGCCGCGACGACTGAGGGCTCCTCGATGGCCATGGGGATCATGTAATCCTTTCCATTTATGAGGAAGTTTACGGCTATTCCGAGTGGGAGCTGGAAGACTCCGATCACGTTCTCTATCATCCTATTTGCTAGGGCTTCATCCAAGGCTCCAAATCTCCTTAGAAGCTCAACCTCCTCATCGGTTAGGTTCGCGAACTCCTTAACCATTTGAAGCCTTTCCTTAGGCGTTAGCTTATAGAATCCTGGTATCCTCGAGGTCTTTCCTCCCCTACTCATGCTAGATTAACTCCACCCTCCAACCTATTTTGCTTTTCCGCGTTTAATACCCGATCTCTCTAAGCTTTTGCCTTAGGATCTCAGCAGACCTCCTAAGCTCCTCTCCAACTCCTTCGACCTCGATTATCCTCTCAACACCGCTCCTCCCCAAGACTATTGGAACCCCTATGGCCAGATCTTTAAGCCCATATTCGCCTTGAAGAACCACCGAGGCTGGTAAGATCTCCTTCAGATCCTCGACCACAGCTCTCACCATTCGATAGATGCAGGTCGCTGGGCCGTAGATCGTCGCCCCCTTCCTGCTTATAACCTCCATCCCAGCCCTCCTAACCTCATTCTGAAACCTCTTATCTCCTTTGACTATGAACATGGTCTCTCCATGCTCGCCCATAATGAACGATTCTCCAACTCTCCCCATCAAGCTCCAAAGCCTAGCCGTGTCGAGTAGTCCGCCCATCCCGAAGACCCTCCTCCTCGACACCCCGGTCTCCCTCCAGACCAAGTAGGTCATCAAATCGACTGGATTCGTCACCACCAAGATCAGCGAGCCACCGATATGGTTTTTTAGCTTCTTCGAGATCTCTCTCATTATCTCAACATTCTTGTGGAGAAGGTCGAGCCTAGTCATCCCAGGCTTCCTAGCAACTCCAGCGGAGATGACTATTAGATCCGAGCCATCTAGTAGGGAGTAGTCTGAGCCTCCGACCACCTTGATCGGCTTCTTTAAGGCGTAGGAGGCGTGGAGGAGGTCTAGGGCCTCGCCCTCGGCCAACCTCTCATTTATATCGACCAAGGCCAGCTCATCGACTCTTAGATGGTGGATTATCGTATAGGCCGATGTGCTGCCGATCCTTCCAGCTCCAACGAACCCTAGCTTCACGGCAAATCCCTCGAAGGCCGGAGAAATAAATGCTATGCCTCCTAATAGCCCTCGACCAAATCATCTACACGGTTTATCGAATCTTAGAGCGTTGAAAGAATAATGGCTTACATTCTTCCGGGTCATGCTTTAACCATCGAGAACAACTCCCCAGATAATGCCCTTTAGGGACGTTTAGTCTTAGAGGATCTAAACGGCTCATGAGGAACCTTGCAAGAGTTCTCTGAATCGAAAAGGATAAAAATGATTTAGGTTGGTGAATCTTAAGGTGATCTGTTGGGTTGAGTAGAGACCAAGTAATTGGGGCGCTGATCCTAGTGGCGTCGGTGATCGGGATAATAGTCTATGGATGGATCTTATTCTTTACGGAGTGGACTATCCTCTTACTCCAGATAACAGGATTTGTGGCCGTTGCCGCGGTCTTGGGAATCTTGGCTTGGATTGGATATACTTTGGCGACGACCCCACCTCCTAAGCCTATCGAGGAGGTCGAGAAGGAGCTTGAGGGCGAACTCAAGGAGCTCGAAGAGGAAGTTAAGGAGCCCTCAGAGGAATCAAGCGGTGAAAAAGAAGGCTGAGGAAATCGGTGAGGCGGTGGGGAAAAGATTGCGGTAAAGGAGATAACCGCTAGGAGAAGAAAAAGTTGCTCATAAGAGGTATCTGCTCGATGGAAGGATTGGCTATGAAGGCTAAGGTTCTCCAGGAAGCCGATATCTTCGGTGAAATCTGTTCAAATAGCAATTGAAATTTATGACAGCTCGGACAATACCTACTTCTCAACAAACACCCTCTTCTTTATCTTCTTGGATGCAAGCCCTTTAAAGTATGCTAGTGCGTGGAGGATTGCCTCAGGCCTAGGCGGACATCCTGGAACGTAGATCACCTTCGGGGGCTTTACCCCTCTTTCTCGAAGGATTTTGTAGAATGCCTCAATCCCCCCGACGGTTGCATAGCTATCATACCAGATTCCGCCCCCGCATGCGCATGATCCTATCGCTACGATGAATTTTGGATCGGGAGCCGCCGTGATAGCGTTTATCGCCTTCTCCATACTCTGCCTAGTTATCGGCCCAGTTAGGAGGATTACGTCCGCATGTCTTGGAGATCCCACGAGCTTAACCCCAAGCCTCTCCGCATCATGGAATGGCGTTAGGACGTCTATTATCTCTATATCACATCCATTGCATCCACCAGTGTTTAGATGGTAGATCCAGATACTCTTCTTAATCATTTTCTCACCCTCCTAAGCCCAATCACCTCCGCGCTCATGCCCATCCTATGCTCTGGACATCTTCTAAGAACCTCTGGATCAACCTTCAATCCCGCCTCTTCAAACTCTTTAAGGATCATTCTATAATGCCTCTCGGTATCATAGTATCTCCCACATACACTACATCTGACAAGCTTCAACCTAACCTCCTGGACCAGTTCTTCATGATCGTCCGCCGTTAGCTCGAACTCCTCGGTCATCCTTATCGCCTTCTCTGGACAGACGTCAACGCATCTCCCACAGAATATGCACCTCCCATAGAATATCCTTATTACCCTATAGCCGTTCTCATCTAGACTCGTTAAAGCGTTTGGGGGACATGCCGCGATGCATGCGCAGCATCCTATACACTTTTCTGGATCTATCTCGGGTTTACCTCTAAATCCTTCCGGAACCTTCGTCGGCTTATATGGATACCTTTCCGTGATAACCCCTATCTCCTTGGCCTTCTTGAGTAGTGTGAACCTGCTCATCTAATCTCACCCCTCCTAGCTAATCTTAAGATCTCCTCAGCTCCCAGAACTCTCTCCTCGCCGGTCTTCTCATCTACTATCACCATCCTATCCGTGCAGGAGAAGCATGGATCTATGCTCGCGATTATTATTGGAGCATCCGCCAAGCTCTCATCTTTAAGCATTATAGGCACGGATGGTAGATTGTTATAGGTTGGAGCCCTAACCTTCCATCGATAGATCTTATTCTCGGCTCCGGTTATCAAGAAGTGGATGTTCTCTCCTCTAGGAGCCTCGGTAACCCCCAAACCTCTCACCCCAACCGGTATCTCGATCCTTTCAGCCATTAAATCTCCGCTTGGAATTCCCTCTAACGCCTGCTCGATTATGTCAGCGGATGAGAACAACTCCTCAACCCTAACCATGAGCCTCGCCCAGACATCACCCTCAGAATATACTGGAATCTTAAACGATACTTTGCCATATGCGAAGTAGGGGTGGTCGACTCTAACATCTCTCTTCAACCCCGATCCCCTCGCTGTGGGGCCTACTACCGATAGCTTTCTCGCATCCGCCTTGCTTAGGATCCCAACATCCTTTATTCTCGCGGTCAGCTCGCTCATACCCGAGACCACTTCCGAGATCTCCCTCAACTCCTTTCTCATCTTTGCTAGATACTCTAATGCCTTCTCCCTCCCCTTCTCGGTTATATCCCTCCTCACGCCTCCGACGAGGTTCATCCCATAGGTCTTCCTATTGCCCGAGATAAGCTCGCAGAGATCCATAACCCCCTCCCTAATCCTCCAGCAGTGCATGAATCCTGTGTCGAATCCGAGTAGGTGGCAGGCGACTCCAACCCATAGGAGGTGGCTCTCAATTCGCTCAAGCTCAAGCATTATCGTCCTAATATACTGAGCCCTCTCAGGAATCTCTATACCCGAGGCCTCCTCGATGGCCTCACAATAGCATGATGAGTGGGTGAATCCGCAGATCCCGCAGATCCTCTCAGCTATGAACGGTATCTGAGTATATGTTAGCCTCCCCTCGGCGACCTTCTCAACCCCTCTGAACACCCCGAAACCCCTATACTCGGCGTCGACAACCCTCCCACCCCTAACGTAGAGTCTGAAGTATTCAGGCTCGTGGAGGGCTGGATGATAGGGGCCGATCGGCATCACGTATTCCTCTGCCTCGGGCCTTCTCATCGGATACTGCTTTTTGACTCTTGGAACCTCCTTCAAATCATATCTAAAGTCCTTTCTCAGCGGATATACTCCCTCGGGCCAGTCATCGGGTAGGACGAGCCTCCTAGGATCTGGATGGCCGTCAAACTCTATCCCTAGTAGATCTCTAACTTCCCTCTCAGCCCAGTTAGCTCCCTGAACGTCATTCGCAATCGAGGGTAGTCTTGGAAGGCTTGGACTCGCCTCCGCCGAGACTACGATGAACAGATTTTTCTCATCGATCGAGAATATGTGGTATGCCCTAAATCCTCCTCCTAAAGGTCTCTCATCGACTCCTGCGGTCGTGCAGTAAAATGCTCCGAGCTCATCGAATATGTGGCTCGAAACCTTCCTCAAGAAACCCTTCTCAACATGTAGGTGTAGCTTGTTTCCGGCGATTAACTCCGATCTAAGAATTCCATCTCCAAACCTTTTAACGATCTCTTCATAGATCTCTTTAAGCTCTGGATTCTCGATCTCCTCTAATCGTAGAATCCTCATCTCGTAAAACCACCTCCACATATCTTCAATAATGGATTCGGGTATAGGCCGAGGATGAGGGTTATCAGTATTAGGATTATTGGGATGATGAGCATCGACCTCGGATAATTTTCATTCGTCGGGAGATTCCTCCTAGACCCCCAGGCGGTCTCGATGAACCTATGGGTTATAGCTATGAAGCCTATGAGAACCCCTATCAAGTAGATCGCCGTTATGGATGGATTCTTCATAGCTGTGAGCGGTCCAAATATGCTGTAGAATGCTGAGAATGGCGGCGTCCCCTCTAGTGCCAAGATTCCCACTAGGAGGCTGAAGCCTAGGATAGGTGCATCCGAGATCACACCATGTAGCCCGCTTCTCCTCCCATACCTATACTCTAGGTCTCCGACCAATAGGAATGCCGACGCCTTTAGGATGCTGTGATTGAACAAGTGCATTATAGCGAATGCGAATCCGATTGGGGGATACGCGGAGGCCAGTGAGATTACCCCCATATTCCCTATGCTTGAGTAGGCTAACATCCTCTTCAGGTCTTCTTGAAGTATCATCGAGGTGAATCCGATGAGTATTGATGCGAGACCTATGACCATGAATATTGCTCTTATTACTCCATTGAAAACCGAGGATAGCGCCCAGATCCACCTCAAAATGGCGTATGATCCGCATCCAATTATGATCGATGAGAGGAGGGCTGAGACCGGGGATGGCGCCTCACTGTGAGCATCTGGAAGCCACCAGTGGAGTGGAGCGAGCCCTGCCTTAACCCCATAGCCCATCAGGATCATGATGGATGCTAGCGTTAGAGTGGTCGGCTCAATAATCTTCACATGCCTTGCTATATCGGTGAATAGGATTCCAAAATAGGGGTTCCCGGTTATATCGAATATGTACGAGTAGATTAGGGATGTTCCATAGAGAGCTGTTGTTAGCCCGACCACGCAGAGCAGTAGATACTTCCAAGAGGCCTCCAGAGCCCCCTCATATCCCCCATATCCGACCAAGAATGCGGTTGTCAGGGTCGTCGCCTCAACCATCACCCATAGGATAAACGCATTATTTGAGATAGCCATGAGATATATTGTCAGGATAGTGATCGTTAGGAGGGAATAGTAGAGTCCAAGTCCCTTTAACTTCAGCCCATGCTTCAAGGCATAATACTCCATATAATGATATGAGTAGATGAGGGACGAGATCGCGATTATCATCGAGGTTAGGATGAAGATCGATGATAGGGCGTCAACTCTAAACTCCATTCCAAACGCCGATAGGGTTATCCCAAGATAGGAGAGAGATGTTAAGAGAATCGACCAGCCGAGCATGAATCCATAGACTATTGTCAAGGTAATCTTTAATGATCTCCCATATCCAACCAGATATGATATTATCGATGTTATCGCCATGAGCAGAGGGAGGACGACGATCGTCACATACTCTACGATCATCTTCGATCACCACCTCAAAGAAGATAGCCTATACGTGCTCAAGCTCCCAGACACCCTCTTGATCAAGGTTGATAGATAGAGCATGATGGCTATGGCTAAAACGGCGTCGGTCAGAATCCCGACCTCCACGGTTATAGGAGTAGCGTAGGCAAGGGTTGCGAGCAGTAAGTGTATCCCATTCTCGAGATGGCATAGGCATATTGTCTGCTTTATCGCGCAGCTCTTCCCAGCCATACCATAGATTCCTAGGAACATGAGGGTCAGCGAGGTTCCAAAACATATCCTAAACCCGGGTTTTAGTATTGGGAGTGGAAGGTTGAATCCGAACCAAAATCCTAAGATCATTAGGGAGAAGTCTGCTATATATGAGGGGATCGTCGGGATGACGGGTTTCTCCTCAAACTCAACCCCAAGCTTAGCAATAGTTCTTAAGACGAGCCATGGAACTATCAAGACCTTCGTTATCGCCGCGGTGATGGCCCAGATATAGAAGTGAGGTTCAGGGATGAGAGATGCTACTGACAGAAACACTCCCACTAGCAGCGACGATTGGGCGATGTAGGAGTATGCCGAGGTTCTAAGCCTTCTAGACTCTACTATGAAAAAGGCTGTCACGAGCATGCAACTGGCAAGTGGGATAACGACGTTCTCAACCTGCACGCTCACACCCCCAAACCCGCCAAAATTAGGGATATTATTGAGATGCCGCATATGGTTAGGATCGATTTCAAGGCTTCCTGAATCCTAAATCTCGCGAACAATGGCTCTAGGATGGCGAAGACGAGGTAGACGATGAAGGTCTTCAAGATGAAGATGGGCAACCCGAGAATGAGGTTTGAGATGGACCAAGGCTCGAGAATGTTCACGGCCAGAGCCACTAGGAGAAACTGTTTCATGAAAACCGATAGCTTGAATGCGGCCAACCTCCTCCCAGAATACTCGATTATGATTCCACCCGAGATCTCCGGCTCCGCTTCAGGTAGCTCGAAGGGCAATCTAAATCCCTCGATATATGCGCATGCTAGGAGTACTCCTGAGGCGATTATGATCGATGGTACTGGATGAATAATCGAGGCTTTCTCGTAAATCTCCGTCATCCTCAGCGCGCCACACCTGATCATGATCGAGATTAGGGAGAAGATCGCCGCGAGCTCGGTTAGGATAGTCATGGTGAGCTCCCTCCTAGCGCCCTCATATGCGAACACATTCCCGGATCCAAGCCCTCCAAGAGCTAGGAGTACCGTCGAGGACGATAGTAGGTATAGGATCAGGATTAGGTCGCATGTGAACCCTATCGCCGATCTAAGATATATCATCGGAACCATTATCGAGGTGAAGAGTAGGTAGGAGAATGCGAGATATGGGGCGTAGAGGAATAGGCTTGACGCGCCTTCCGGGACTATATCATCCTTAACCATGAGCTTCCCAAGATCATATATAGTCTGCATTATCGGGGGGCCAATCCTGCAATGGATTCTGGCCTTTATCTTCCTGTGGATCCCATCGTAGAGGGGTGGGAGGAATATCGTCAAGAATCCTCCGAGTATCGAGGATATGATTAAGAGAGCTAGCTGGTTCATCCGATCACCACCATCAATAGGAAGCTTATCAATAGGATTAAGAGGATCGCGACGTAGATCTGAACGGGTCCAACCTGAATCCTCCTGAGCTCTCCGATGGCTCTACCAATCCATATCCAAGGCTTAACCAAGACGAGATCAGCGTTCGGCTCGGGATAAGCTATCCTCGGCCTCCTGATCCTGATCTGGTAGAATGATCCCAGCATGGACTCGAACTCGGAGTAGAATGAGGCCGCCACGAGCTTCGTATCCCTTAAAGTATGCCTAAAGCCTCCGAGCCAAGTGGGCTGAACGCTAGTCCTCTTTGGATGGGCTAGCTGGTAGGCGATTACGAAGATTATGGGGGCGATGGTCGCCAATAGGATGAAATACATGGTTGATAGTGGAAGCATGGTTGGAATCATTAGGATTGAGTATAGGAATCCGACCCCCTTGAATAGTTGAGCTAAGCCGACCTCGGGAATCATGGGCTGAACCGCCGGGAATATCGCTGAGAAGGCCACCCCGGGAAACACTCCCAAGATTATGCAGAGGATTCCTAGGGTCAATTCTGGGATCAGTAGGATCGCCGACACATCCCCAGCCTCGACATCGATTCTAGGCTCTCCCGAGAATATCTCGGAGTAGAATTTTAGGGAGTAGATCGCGGTCAAGGTTCCGGAGAACATCGCCAACGCAACTCCAACATAGATGGGGATGGAAATCATGTTTACGGTCGAGCTCGCTATCCCCGAGACGTAGATCGACCACTTACTCGCAAACCCGTTAAATGGTGGTAGACCGATTAATGACAGGCATCCTATCAAGCATGCGATGGACGTTATCGGCATCGTCCTACCCAATCCTCCAAGCACATCCATATCCCTAGACTTGGCCTTGACGAGGACGTTTCCAGTTATCATGAAGAGCATGGGCTTAAACAGGGAGTGGTTTAGGAGGTGGAATAATCCGGAGGAGATCAATATTATCGCTAAAAGCGCAAGCGACTTTGAATATGAGTAGAGAATTATTCCAGCGCCCAACGCGAACCAGATATATCCTATCTGACCTATGGTCGAGTATGCAAGCAAGGCCTTATCATCCCTCTGTGGGATTGCGTATAAGCATCCGATGACCATGCTTATTATTCCGGGGATGCAGATTAGGAGGCCGCTAGGGATTGTAGGATCGAATATTCTGAACGTGAAGTAGGTTAGCAGGAATATCGGAACCTTCTCCATAACCCCTGCGAAGAGGGCTGAGACATTACTTGGAGCAGCTGGATAAGCTCTTGGAAGCCAGAAGTGGACTGGAACTATTCCGCCCTTAATCCACATGGCAACTGTGAAGATTATCGGTAAGCCTATTAGGGCTGGGAGCGGTGAGCGATGATAGGCATCTCTAAGGGAGCTATATGTGAAAGATAGCGGATGAGTCCATGATGCGAGGCTTATTATCGTCACTATGAGTAGGGCTGCGGCGATATGGGACATGATGAAGTAGACGAATCCAGCATCCCTCACCTCCTCTTTCTCATGCTCGATTGTTATGAGGAAGTATGAGGTGAAGCTCATGAGCTCCCAGAAGACTATCAGCCATAGACCGCTCCTAACCAATATCGCTCCAACCATCGACATAAGGAATATCGGGAAGCATATACTATGTCTTCTAACATCGATTCCAGCGTTCACATATTCATCCTCGATGTATTTAATGGAGTAGATCGAGGTCAGAGTGTATGGTATGCTGAAGATTAGAAGGAAGAGGGCTGACAACCCATCCAACTCTAATGGAATCGACGCAGGGCCCGAGAATATCGTCTGTCGGATCGGCGATCCAAGCAATGCTTTAGCGGATGCATATAGGAGGATTGTGGAGGCTATGGATGATAGGATGTATGAGATTCTACTCCCCCATCTAACGTTAGGCAGGAATGCTCCGAGGAGCGATGCAATGATGAATAACATGAATGTTATCAGTAACATGCCCTTACCCCCTCCAGAAATTCACCTCCCCGAGAATCGGATAGTATAGGTATGCGGAGACTATGCACATGGCTATCAGGACTATGAGGGATGATAGTATGCTCTTGGGAATCTCTTGAGCTCTCTCAACCACATCGCTTGGATCCCCATAGACACATCTAGTGAACCAGTATAGGAATACTATGAAGCTACACACGCTTTCACCTATCGCTATCAGGGTTAAGATGCTCGCGAAGATGTTTCCAGTCGAGAACCCTGAGAGGAATATCAGGAACTTACTGTAAAAGCAGTTTAGGGGCGGGATCCCAGCTATGGAGAACGCCGCCACCGCGAATCCAAGCGAGATGGTCTTCGATCTGGAGATTATACCGGAGTAGTCATTTAGAAACCTGCTTCCAGTAGAGTAGGCCAATGCTCCCGCGATTAGGAAGAATAGGGCCTTGGCATAGGCATGGTTCCAGAGGTGGAATATCGATGCCCTTAATCCATTGACCTCTCCTAGGGATGCAAAGGATAGGGCTAGAAACATGTATGAGATCTGGGTTATGGTCGAGTATGCGAGCAGCCTCTTCATGTCTAGCTGCGGGACATACATGAGAAGTCCGTAGATCATCGTTATGATCGCCATCAATCCTATGATGAGTGATATGTTGAAGTCTAGTGGGAGTGAGTATTGGATTGTCCTGAAGAGTAGGTATGCTCCAACCTTAACCATCGCCGCCGCGTGTAGGTATGCCGAGACTGGGGTTGGGGCTATCATGGCGTCTGGAAGCCATGTGAAGAATGGGATTTGGGCGCTCTTACTCCAACACGCTATAGCTATCAATATGACCGCGACGCTCTTGAGAGTGGGGTCAAGCTGCTGTAATGCATCGAGGGTAATCTTTCCAGTTGAGGAGTAGATTAGGGCTGATGCAGCTATTAGGAAAAACCATCCGAAGTGGGTTATGTAGAGGGCTTTCTTCGAGGCATACCTCGCCTTAGGATCCTCGTGGAAGAATCCTATAGGCGCCCATGGGCATATCC